>CAMNMC010000058.1 GCA_946544235.1 uncultured Lachnospiraceae bacterium
CCAAGCGGCTGCATGCATGGAACATGCAAATGCAGACATTTGGCGAATATTCATCACCGAGTGACAGTATGCATAAGTCATAGTTTTTTCACTAAATATTAATTGACCATAATATTAAAAACAGTTATATTTAAGAGTGGTTAATTATCTAACATGCTAGTGTGGACATAGGTTCACACGTTTTATCAGGAGGAAATATAAAAAATCATGGACGTTTTAGAGGTACTGAAGAATATAGGCTTTATCATTGCGGGATTTATCCTGCTCATCAAGGGGGCGGACTTCTTTGTTGACGGCGCATCTTCCGTTGCGGGTAAGATTGGTATACCGCAGATAGTTATCGGTCTTACGATCGTTGCATTTGGAACAAGTGCACCTGAGGCGGCCATAAGTATAAGCTCGGCAGCGAAGGGCAGCAACGGAATTTCTATCGGAAATGTTATCGGAAGCAATATCATGAACGTGCTTCTCATCCTGGGTCTGACAGCTGTGATCAGAACACTTAATATCAAGAAAAGTACAGCAATTATCGATATGCCGTTTATGATCGTGATAAGTGTAATTCTCCTTGTATGGGGCGTTGTGTTTGGCAAGATCGATCGTCCGGCGGGTGCCATATTCTGGGTACTTCTCATAAGCTTTATCGTATATCTTATTATCTACTCAAAGAAGCAGGGCTCTGATGAGGAGGTTAAGATCAAGGATCTGAAGGTCTGGCAGATAATAATCTTCATTATCGGCGGTATCGCTGCGATAGTTTTCGGCAGCAACCTGACAGTTGATGGCGCAAGTTATGTTGCGAAGAATGTATTTCATGTTTCGGACAGAATAGTCGGACTTACGATAGTTGCTTTCGGAACAAGTCTTCCGGAGCTTATGACCTCAGTAACTGCGGCAAGGAAGGGTAATGCGGATATTGCAGTCGGAAATATAGTCGGCAGCAACATCTTCAATATACTATTTGTTCTTGGTACATCGGCACTTATCAGACCTATGAAATACGATGGCTTCGTGATCGACAATCTGGTTGCCATCGGTGCGGCTGTGCTTCTCTGGATTCCGGCAGTCTCTAAGAGAAAGCTTGGCAAGGGAGCCGGTGCAGTTATGCTTCTGGGTTATGCAGGTTATTTCGTATATCTCTTGCTCAATGCTACAGCATAATAGCTTAGAGTGTGAAGAATTGATATTGTTTGAATGTGAAATTCCGATATTTGTTTGTCCGGGAAGCTGTTGTATTATCTGACGATGACAGATTGGTGAGACAAACGTAAAAGGATGTAATAGACAGATATGATCAAAAATATAGCGGCAGTATTAATCGTGCTGATCTTCGCGGTGGAGCTTTTCTTCGCTACCAAGGGCAGTCAGCACAGAAAGAAAAAGCATATCAAGGGCTGGAATATAGTAAAGGGTACGATATCTTCCATCGAAAAGAAGGTAGATGAGAGGACCAAGAAGAACTATTTTGAGCTGACCATAGAAACAGAAAATGACAGAACGGTTACGGCGAAGGATGGAATCTTCTCAATATATGAGGTTGGTGAAGAGGTTCTTCTTCAGGAGAAGAACGGCTATCACAGATTTATGGGAAATGACAGAGTGGATAAGCAGGGCAGAAAAGAGATGCTCATCGGAACCCTGCCGTTACTTGCAATAGTTGCAATAGCCGCAGTACTGACCTTTGTGGTAAGCTGAAACCGGGTTCAGTAATGTGATCAGGTCGCGGATATTGGAGAATATTGTTGAAAAAGTGCTTGGATGAATATAAAAACTGTTGATAAATCATTGATTTTGTTGATATAGAGCGGTATTTTCCGCGGGATTGTTGATAAATATAAGAAATAACAGTGTTTTTTGTGATCAGGAGGGGTAAGATGGCAAAGATTAAGAAGGCTAAGCAGCCAAAGGAAGTCAAGAAGACCGAAAAGGCTATCAGAGCTCTTAAGGTTAAGGAAATGAAGAAGGAACTGAAGAGGGCGAGAAAGAAAGCTAAGAAGGAAGAGAAGAAGATGGTAAAGGTTGAGAAAAAGGCATATGCAAAGGCGCTGAAAAAGGCTAATTCCGATAAGTTCCTGACCATTGTCGGACTGCTTCTTGCGGCAGCAACCACGTATCTGACCACTCAGCTTAACAAGAGAGAGGAAGAACTGGCAAAAGACAGTAACACAGAAACGGAAGAGAAGACTGCTTAATGCACGTATTTTCTTGTGTTTTTGATCTTATGATGTTATTATGACAATCGTAAAAATCAACTGCGATAACCCTGATGGTACGGCTGTAAAAGGTCGACGGACCACTTTTATATGATGTTGCAGTTGTTTGGATAAAAAAAATATTTTAAACGAAAGGTGTTTATAAAAAATGAGCAAGAATTTTGATGAACTTATCAGTAAGGTATCACAGATCGAGAAGAAGAAGGTTTCTGTAGCGGTTGCACAGGATAACGAAGTACTTCTCGCAGTTAAGGCTGCTAAGGAGCAGAACATCGCAGATGCGATCCTTGTCGGTGACGAGGATGAGATCAGAAGAATAGCTTCTGAGATCGGTATGGATCTTACAGGTTTTGAGATCATTGATGTTAAGGATAAGATCGAGGCAGCTCGTACAGCTGTTAAGCTTGTTCATGACGGCGTAGCAGATATGTATATGAAGGGTCTTATCGATACCAAGGATTTCCTGAAGAGCGTACTCGACAAGGAGGTTGGTCTCAGAACAGGTAAGCCGCTTTCACATGTTTGTGTATTTGAGATCGAGGGTGCTGAGAAGCTTCTCTTCCTTACAGACGTTGCATTTATGACATATCCTACACTTGAGGACAAGGTAAGCATCATCAAAAATACAGTTGAGATCTGTAATGCAGTAGGTATCGAGAATCCTAAGGTTGCTCCTCTTGCAGCAGTTGAGGTTGTAAATCCTAAGATGCCTGAGACAGTTGAAGCAGCTGAGCTTACCAAGATGAACGAGGAAGGGCGTATCACAGGATGTATCGTTGACGGACCTCTTTCACTTGACCTTGCTACATGCCCTGAAGCAGCACAGCACAAGGGTGCTACAGGACGTAAGATCGTTGGTGATGCTGACGTTCTTCTCTTCCCTGACATCCACGCAGGAAATATTACTTATAAGGCTCTTGTTCATTTTGCAAAGGGCAGAAACGGAAACCTTATCACAGGTACAGCTGCACCTGTTATCCTTACATCAAGATCAGATACATTTGATGTTAAAGTTAATTCACTTGCACTTGGTGCGCTTGTTGCAGATTCACTTAAGAAGAACGCAGCAAATTAGTGATCTGTCCCGTTTGAGGGGCAAAGCAGCAGTAATCGTAAATAAATTTGTTATCAGCATGGAGGCATAAAATGGCAATCAAGTCACTTATCATTAACCCGGGTTCAACATCAACAAAGCTTGGTGTATTTGAAGATGAGACACTTTTAATGGACGAGACTCTTCGTCATTCAACAGAAGAGATCGCACAGTACCCAAATATCATTGCACAGAAAGATTTTCGTAAGAATATCATCCTTGATTTCCTCAAGGAGAAGAATATCGATGTAAATACATTTGATGTTATCGTAGGACGTGGCGGTATCGTTAAGCCTATTCCGGGTGGAACATATGAAGTAACCGATGCGCTCATCAAGGACCTTACAGAGGCTAAGCGTGGTGAGCATGCATCAAATCTCGGCGGTATCATCGCAAGAGAAATAGCTGATTCAATCGGCGTAAAGGCGTTCATCGTTGACCCTGTTGCAGTAGATGAGCTTGTTCCGGTTGCGCGTATTTCAGGTATTCCTGAGATTGAGAGAGGATCGATCGATCATCCTCTTAACCAGAAGGCTATGGGAAGACGTTATGCTAAGGAAGTCGGTAAGAAGTATGAGGATCTGAATCTCATCATCGTTCACCTTGGCGGCGGAACTTCCTGCGGATGCCATGATCATGGTAAGATGGTTGATGTATTTGCAGCATTCAACGGCGACGGTGCATTTTCACCTGAGAGAGCAAATGCGGTTCCTCCGCTTTCACTTGTTGAGATGTGCTTCTCAGGAAAATACACACAGGCTGAGATGAAGAAGAAGATCATCGGTAATGGTGGTTTCAATGCATATCTCGGAACAAATGATGCACGAGAGATCATGAAGCGTATCGATGAGGGCGATGAGAAGGCTAAGCTTGTTATGAATGCATTTATCTATCAGCTTTCAAAGAACATCGGCGCTATGGCAGCTGTTCTTAAAGGAAAGGTTGATCAGATCATTATAACAGGTGGTATAGCTTACAATAAGAGAATTACAGACAAGATAAATGAATATGTTGGTTTCATCGCTCCTGTAACAGTTTATGCAGGCGAAGATGAGCTTCTTGCACTCGCTCAGGGTGCGCTTCGCGTACTTAATGGCGAAGAGGAAGCCAAGGAGTATTAATATAAAAGAGGTACAACTATGGCAGATGAGAATAATGTAATGAATAATGCGCCGGAAGATAATGCTGAGTCGGCTACGGATAATCTGAAATCAGCAGCTGAACCGGTTAATGCAGCACCATCTGCAGCTCCAGCAGCAGCTTCAACTGACACACCGGCGGCTGCATCACAGGATACAACACCTACAGCAGCACCGCAGAATGCGGGCGCACGTCCGAATCCATTTGATAACATGAAAAATACAGGAATCCCGGCTATGCGTTATGACAGCGGAGAGGGCGCACGTCCAAATCCGTTTGACAACATGCAGGCACAGGGGAATCCATATACTCAGGGCAATCCGTACGCACAGGGCAGCCCATATACGCAGGGAAATCCATATGCACAGGGCAATCCTTATGTAAATATGCAGAATGCTGGTGCGCCTCAGAGCGCAGGAATGCTTCAGAATGGCGGAATGCCAAATGCCGGTATGCAGAATCTGGATGCTCAGGGAGGTATGAATCCATATTTCCAGGGTACACCGGAGACTCCGGAGGGCGGAAAGCCGGCCAAAAAGAAGATGTCAAAGGGCAAGAAGATAGGTATCATCAGCGGAATCGTTGTCTTTGTTGCTGCCCTCGCGGTATGCGGCCTGATATTTATCCCTAAGCTTTTAAAACCTAAGAAGGAAACGATCAAAAAAGCTTTTACAGCTTCTCAGACCAGTTTTGTTGAAGGAAATACCGTCGCAGCTGATTTCGGACTTGTAGAGATGGGCTCAAATATCAAGAACAGCGGCGGAAAGATTGTAGTTAAGGCGAAGAATCCAAAGAATCCTGCGGATAAGGTTGATCTGGATCTTAATCTTGACTGGGCAAACAAAGAGGCTTCAGCAATTCTGGATGTATCCGATAATGGTAAGGATGCAACCTTCAGAGGCTATGCAAATAAGGACAAGGGTTATTTTACTGCAGATGATCTGATGACAGGCTACTATTTCGTTGATTTTGCAACGATAGCTTCTGATTATGTCAGCTCATATTTTGCCGAGGAGTATGGCTCTTCTTATAATTTTAACAATTCTTTATTTGATAGTTTTAGCAGTATTGGCAGCGTCGGAGCGGTGTCTGCGGATCAGCTTCAGAAGCTTAAAGATATATTTATCAATCTTAAGGACAGCATCGATTATTCAAAGGATGGAAGCAAGAAGCTTACACTTGGCGGACACAGCTACGATACCACAAAGTACGTTCTGACCATATCTAAGAAGGATCTTCAGAACGCGGTTACGGATGCCTTTGATATCCTTATGTCTTCGGCTATGGTTGGCAGCTCAAATGCAGAGTATTATGGTGCAATGCTCAGTTCATACATCTCAACCATCTTCAGTAAGGATGTAAAGATCAATCTTTACGTCTGTGATGACAGGGTGGTTGCCATGGATGCAGGCTACGACATAGATGTTCTTGGAAATAGGGCAGGACTCAGCTTTGAGGCTCAGTTTGAAGGTGAAGATGATCTTTTCTCTGCACTTGATGCGAGCTTCAAGGTCACTGTTGACGATCGTACCATGGAGTTTCTTCTGACTTACGACAGCTACGAGACTTCAAACGGATCTGAGTGTGTTATCGGTTTCAAACAGATCGAGGATGGCGATATTAATCAGCAGATCGACTATGTGGTAAGCTACAACAGAGAAACCTCTGATATAGCTATCACCGCAAAATATCCTCTCAGCGGAGATTATTTCAATGCAATCTATGGTAAGGTTCTCACACTCGAGAAGGGTAAAAAGATCGAGATACAGTTTGATACGCTTGCTGACAATTCACCATACAACTATTATGGTTCAACTAATCAGCAGGATGATATAAATTATACGGATATCGATGTATTTGTAGGATTATATTCAGATTTTACCATCGAGAAGGTTCCGTCAGATGCCAAGCTTGTGAATTTCTTCACATCATCAGAGTCTGAGTTCAAGAGTATAATGAGTCAGAAGATGCAGGATGACTTTGAAGAATGGATACATCCGACTATTTATGAGACTGACGATCAGAATCTTGACTATAACGAAAGAACAACGGAGAACGATACCGTGGAAGATACTACGGAAGCTTCAACAGAGAAATAATGTGTGAGTGACATATATGGCAGAGGATCCGGCATCGATGTTGGTGTTACAGATCTGATCTGCAGGCAGAGCTGATACCGGATGGATCAGATGGATAGCGAGGCAGGGTATGAGCAGATTAAAAGTAGATATCAAAAACTGCATATTCAGTGACGGCGATCCGAAGATATGTGTTCCGCTCGTCGGACGGAACGAGGATGAGCTTTTTTCGCATGCTGAAGCAATCCTTACGGAGGCAGAGAGGCTCGAAGCGGCCTACCCGGGCAGAAAGCTCGATGTGATCGAATTCAGAGCAGATTACTACGATGATGTCGCAGACAGAGAGAAGCTTGCTTCACTTATGACCAGACTCAGGAATGTATTTCCGGGAAGGCTGCTGCTCTTCACCTACAGAAGTGAGGAAGAGGGCGGGGAACTCCGTCACGACAGAGCCGAAAATATGCTTGACGAGATCTGGGAATGGGTGATTACCGGGAAGCTGGCGGATATACTTGATATTGAGCTGAAGTCCGGAAATTACAGAGTTGCCCGTACGGCAGCCAAAGCTCACGAAGCAGGGATGTTTGTCATTATGTCCAACCATAATTTTGAGAAAACACCTCATGACGAGGAAATACTTGAGATGTTCAGAGAGATGGAGATATTAGGGGCAGATATACTGAAGGTCGCAGCTACACCAAAGCATAAGTTTGATGTTCAGCGTCTCATGGATCTTACAAAGGATATCACAAGTGGTAAAAAGGGTGCGGAATATCTTATGCATCCGGTGATCACGATATCCATGGGCAGTGATGGGGCTGTATCCAGAACAAGCGGTAAGGAGACCGGAAGTGCGATGACCTTTGCGATGGTAGGCAGCGGTTCGGCTCCGGGTCAGCTGAGTCTGGAGGATATTTTCTCCAGCCTGAGCAGGTAATAAGAGATCGGACAAAAGGGAATTATATAAAACACTGCTCCGGCGGAGTTTATTCAGGGGCGGATTACAAGGAGATATTTGAAACAATGATTAATTTTAAGATTGGAATACTCGGAACGGGAAATATAGCTGATAAGATTGCTGACACGATCGCAAAGCTTGATGCATTTGAGGTTTATGCGGTTGCTTCGCGTGATGCGCAGAAGGCAGCTGATTTTGCGGCAAAATACGATATTAAGAAGAGCTACGGCTCTTACGAAGAACTTGTACAGGACAGCGAGATTGAGCTGGTTTATGTTGCAACTCCTCATCAGTGTCATGCGGAAAATGCAATCATGTGTATTAACGCAGGAAAGCCTGTTCTTGTGGAGAAGCCATTTTCATACAATAACAAGACAACTCAGGACGTTATCGCTCTCGCAAGAGAGAAGAAGGTGTTCTGCGGAGAGGCTATGTGGAGCTGCTATGCACCGCTCCTTAAGCTTACCAAGAAGCTTATCGAGACTAGAAAGATCGGTGATGTAAGATATATCAATGCAAGTCTCTGCTATAATCTGATCGAGAAAGAGAGACTTGTTAAGCCTGAATATGCAGGCGGTGCTCTTCTGGATATCGGTGTATATCCGCTGGTTATGGTATTTGCCCTTATGGGTCAGATGCCGGTTGCCGCATCATCTTCATGCGTGAGACTTTCAACCGGTGTTGACGCTGTTGATACGGTTCAGCTCAATTTCCAGGGCGGAAAGGCTGCAACAGTCTTCACATCAATGATGTATGATTCAGAAAATATGTGTATCATCTACGGAACGGAAGGACGTATCGAGATCGATAATGTAAATTATCCGACTGAGGTAAGAATCTACGACAGAAAGAATCAGCTTACCGAGCGTGCAACCGTATCCGACATGGAGATAACAGGCTACGAGCATCAGTTCCTTGCTGCACGTGAGGCGATAATCACAGGAAAGCTTGATACTCCTGATCGTCCGCACAAGGATATCGTAAATACCATGGGCTTCTGCGATATGCTGAGACGTTCATGGCAGATCTTCTATCCTCTTCCGGGTGAGGAATCGCTTAAGGTTAATCCAAATCAGAATCCGACAAACGGTAAGCCGGACGGACCGGTACCGGGAATCAAGAGAGTATAATGATAATTAACAGGCGTCTATAGGTAGAAATGCTTATAGACGTTTTTTGTATACCTTTTATGCTATGATTTGTATATACTGCGTGATATAATTCACGTGTTGATGACAGTAATCTGATCATATGCAGGATTATGAAAGAGATTTCATGAATAAGTCCGAGGAGCAGGAGTTATGCCGAAACTGACCAGTATACAAAAAAAATACGTATTATGCTTTGCCCTGCTTCTTGTAGTGGGTGAGTCACTTCAGCTGTTATCGTCAGATATAACGCATCTCTGGGATGCTCCGACTTTCTTCTATCCGTGCCTTATTATCGGCTGGGGCATAACTGTAGGTCGAAGGATCACTCACAAGAGACTGCGTCATCTGATGAATTATCTGATCGTGATGATGGTTATGCTCTTCGTTGTGAGACTGTGCAAATATGCTGTATTTGGCAATATGGCAGCCGTAAACAGAGCAGTTTACTATATATCTATCGATATTGAACTGGTAATAGCGGGCGGAGCACTGCTAATATCATATCTGATCGGAACGGCGGAGAACGAGAAGCTTGACCCCTTCTGTATGGCAGTGATCTTTACAAATATCGGTATGATGCTTCTTGTATCTACGAATGAATTGCACAGGATGCTTTATACCTTCAAAAACTTTGATGATGGCGATTATGAGACCCAATATGGAGTGCTGTATTATATTGTTATGGCACTTGTATTTGTCCAGCTGCTGGCTTCGGCAGTGATCATGATCCGTAAATGCAGCATCTCTGCCATCAGAAAATACTGGTATATTCCGGTTCTTCCGATGATGATCGGACTTGTGCTCCTTGCAATATACTACATAAGCGGCGGATCGCCGGATATCAGCGGGGTTAAGATCTACAATTATCAGGAGGTTTTCTGCGGAGCTATTGCAATGATGTTTGAATGTGGCATCAAGATTGGTATGATTCCTTCCTGCTCCGGCTATGAGGGTATGTTCAGGCGCTCACACATCAATGCGGCTGTTGTTGATAAGGACAATGAATACAGATATCAGTCTCTGAATTACGATTCCGATATTGACCGTGAAAATATTCGTATAAGTGAGAAGGCGATATCCGGCGGCAAGGTCATCTGGATGGAAAATCTGGAGACTATTTACGGCCTCAACGGCATGCTTTCCGATGCGGTCGAGATAGTTGAGGCAGAAAATACACTTATAGAGAAGGAAAATGCTGCCAAGGAGGAGAGCAGTCGTTATGAGGCACAGAACAGGCTTTATAACAGCATCGCCTATTTCTCAAACTCCAAGCTGAGGAGTATCGATAAGGAGCTCTTTGCCAAATATGACAGCGAGGAGGAGTTTAAGAGGCATCTCTCGAAGAGCCTTGTGATCGGTTCTTACATCAAGCGTCGTTCAAATCTGACAATCCTTGCAGCAGAAAACAGCAGTATCTGTCTTGATGAGCTTCTGCTTTCAATTAATGAATCGATGTCATACATGAGACTCTACGGGATAAACTGTATGGTTCATACTACGGGAGATGGTATCAGAGAGAAGATGCTTCCTTCCGACCTTATCATCTCTCTGTATGATGTTTTCCAGGAAGTGACAGAGGCTGTGATGGATCATGCAAATAATATCATGGTCAATGTGCGTAACGGCGGTAAGGTCACCTTCAAGATGAGTGCGGATGCAGATATGCCGGATGCCGCTATTCGTTGCAGGGATACAGTTGATAGAGTTATTGGTGCAGACAGTTTATCATTAGCAGTTGATAATACGGACAGAGCGATTGATACAGACGATAATCAATTATATAAAAATGATCCTGCGGAAGAAAATGACATAGCAGCAGGCAGGACAAATATAGATGTTAATGAAATAGCAGCGGATCGATCAAATAGAGATATTAATAATATAATAGCTGTGCTGTTCAGAAAAATAGATATATCAGAGGAAGATGGTATCGTCACGATACTCCTTGAGGCTGAGTGCAGTGAGGAGGTGACGGTATGATGACTTACGCAGATCTTTCACTGCTTGAAAGAAGACTTCTCATGCTGTGGGTGGCCGGACTTGTATTTATCTATGTATTTAATACGGCCAGAAGCCTTCAGCTGAAGCGAGGTTTCCTTTACAGCTTTCATACTGCAGCTGCAGTTGCTGTATTCTACTATATTTATAATATCCTGGGAAGGATAGATGATGCGGTTCTGGAAGGAATGGAGTCCGTTTATATCATTCCGATAAGCTGGCTACTGGCGGCGCTTCTTTTCTTCACGGTTTATTCGTTATATCTGATAGTTGCGGTTAACCGATGGAAGAAGAATAACATCTCCGGACTTTCCATCAAGGAAAGCTTTGACAGCCTTCCGACAGCGCTCTGCTTCTTCCTGCAGTCCGGCGTCCCGAGGATGACCAATAAGGAGATGGAGAAAATAGTTCATGAACTCTGCGGTGAGGAGCTTTCCGATGCCGGAAGGTTCTGGCTCAGTCTGAAATACGGAGAGAGGGACGGCTGCATAATTGCCGGAAACGATCCGATCTACCAGCTGCCGGACGGAAGGATATTCAGCTTCTCACTCCGTGAGATGACGGTTGAGAAAAATAAGATATACGAGCTTATCGGTAATAACATAACCGAGGAATACAGGCTGAACGAGGAGCTTAAGGAGAAGAGGACGGAGGCAAGATGGATCAATGAGAGACTTCGTACACTGAATAAGAGTATCACGAGGATCACGGCGGAGAAGGAGGTTCTTGCCGCAAAGATAAAGATCCACAACGAGTTCGGAAATCTGCTTCTGTACAGTAAGAGTTATCTTGCCGGTAAAGCGGATATTGACAGAAAGAAGCTTCTTACGATGTGGAGAAATAACAACAGGCTGTTTGAGGAGGCCGGTCCGGAGGTATGGCAGAGTACCTACAGCTCAGCTGTGGAGGATGCCGAGAGGCTGGGCGTCAAGGTTGTCACGAATGGTCAGCTGCCGGAAAATGCGCTTCTAAAGGATATTCTTGAAACTGCGATCAAGGTTCAGGTTAACAACACCCTGCGACATGCTCACGGACATACAGTTTATGCTTCCTATAGCATTGAGGGGGGCAAATATGTTATAGTATTTGAGAATGACGGCAATGCTCCGACGGAGGAGATAAGAGAAGGCGGCGGAATCGGAAACCTGAGACGTATGGTTGAACGAACCGGCGGAAGTCTCGTTCTCTCGCAGGAGCCACAGTTTTCGATGAAGCTGGAAATACCTATGGAAGTGCAATAATATGCATGATTAAAATAAACGTATAGATCATGATCAACCGGATACATAGTTATCATTTCGAGAGATGAGTGTATTCGTTATAGTATGTTGGTAATGAGAAGGTGTTATGTATGAATTGATCAGGACATTCGGTATATGATTGTCGTGAATCAGAAATACGAGGGAGAGAAATATGAAGGTTGTAATAGCAGATGACTCGAGATTATCGAGAGTTGCTTGTGAAAATATAATAAATGACAGTGAGCGGTACGAGCTTGTCGGCTCATTCCCGACAGCGGAGCAGGCTGTGCTTTTCTGCAGCAAAACCCCTGTGGATATGATCATAATGGATATAGTTATGCTGAAAGGTGACTACAATGGTATTGAGGCTGCCGGAATAATCAAGGAGCTGCATCCGGAGACCAAGGTTGTGCTCATGACCTCTATGCCTGAGCATTCCTTCATAAGTAAGGCCAGGGAGAATAAGGTTGACAGCTTCTGGTATAAGGAGGTTGAAGAGATACCACTCCTGACACTTCTTGACAGAACGGCAGACGGAGAAAGTATTTATCCGGATTCAACGCCGGTACTTACTCTCGGAGAGATGGACAGTACTGAGTTTACTCCGAGAGAGCTGGATGTTCTGAGGCTTCTGGTGGATGGCTACGAGAACCCGGAGATTGCCGAGAAACTGAACATCAGCCCGCGAACCGTAAAGATGCATATTGAAAATATGCTTCACCGCACTGGCTTCCGTAATCGTCTCGAGCTTGCGGTAAATGTCAGAGCGGATGGGTTTATTATAAATGATAAGTAAAGTATAAAAAGCCAAAATGGAGTATGAGGAGTCACCAGAGGTACTCGAAGCATTGATTGAATGGTTGGAATCTCATACAAATGTTGATGTTTATGCGCGGATTGAATAATAACACAGAGGAACAACATGAAGAAAGCAATAATATTTGATTTAGACGGAACACTTTTATATACACTCGAAGATCTGTGGATTGCGATGAACTATACGCTTCGTGAGTTCAAGATGCCGGAGAGGACGCTGGATGAAGTGAGGCAATTCGTGGGAAATGGTCTGAAGAGACTTATAAAGAGGGCAGCGGTTCCGGGGACTACGGAAGAGACTGTTGAGAAGATGTACTACTGCTATAAGGAGTTTTATGACGTACATTGCTTTGACAATACCGACGTTTATCCGGGCATCATGGAGGAGCTGGAGGTTCTTCATGATAAGGGCTATCAGCTGGCTATCGTTTCAAATAAGGTAGACAGTGCTGTCAAGGAGCTTCGGGATAAGTTCTTCTCGGAATATATAGACGTTGCTATCGGAGAGAAGCCGGGAGTCAGAAGAAAGCCTTATCCGGATACCGTAATAACTGCCCTTTCAGAGCTTGGCATAGAAGCATCGGAGGCAATCTACGTGGGTGATTCGGACGTTGATATTGAGACTGCTGCAAACTCCGGGCTGCCATGCATTTCAGTTCTCTGGGGCTTCCGCGACAAGGAGTTTCTGATTGAACATAACGCGGTTCATTTCGCAGAGAAGCCGGCGGACCTGACGGATATTATCGTACAATTGTCATAGATAATACTTTTTTAATAATTTAATAATCGTTTTATAAAGAAGAATATTCAGGAACCATATATACTAACCTCAGAACATGGGAAAGGAAGTAGTATATATGGTTTCTTCTATTTTACGAACAGAAAAGCTTTGTAAGTCATTTTCAAATGGTGGCATACAGCAGCATGTAATAAAAAATCTTGATATGGAAATAATTAAGGGTGATTTCACCATCATAATGGGAGCCTCCGGATCGGGAAAGTCCACACTTCTGTATGCGCTTTCCGGAATGGATAAGCCAAGTATGGGCAAGGTTTTCTTCAATGAAACAGAGATTCAGGACTATTCCAATGATGAGCTTGCGGTTTTCCGCCGCGGAAACTGCGGATTTGTATTTCAGAGTGTGTATCTTCTCGAAAATCAGACGATCCTGGACAATATTCTGACAGGCGCTCTTATAGTTCAGAAAAATTCGCGTGAGCTTGTTCAAAAAGCGAAGGACCTTCTTAAAAAGGTCGGAATCGATCAGGAAATGTGGAAGAAATATCCTAACCAGTTGTCAGGCGGTGAGGCGCAGCGTGTCGGAATCGTAAGAGCTATCATAAATGATCCAAAAATACTTTTCGCTGACGAGCCGACAGGGCAGCTCAATTCCGCTTCCGGACGCGATGTGCTGGATGTATTTACGGAAATTCATAAGAATGGTCAGAGCATAGTGATGGTAACTCACGATATCAAGACTGCACTTCGCGGAACAAGAGTTATATTTCTCCGTGACGGAGGTATCGAGGGAGAATACAGGATGCCGGTATATGGAACAGATGATGAAAAGCTTCGACGCAACGGCTTGCAGAAGTTTTTGGATGAAATGGGATGGTAGAGACCACAATTGCTTGCAATTGTGCGGAGCGAAGCGACCATCGAGCCACAGTGCCATGCAGGCACAGTGGTGCCTGTATGGGCAGGTGGCGTTAGGATAGAATGTCAGGAAGGACCACAATGAAAATATTACGATTATCACTATTCAATTTAAAACGACATATGAAAGAGGCTGTAATTCTGCTCGTCCTCACAGCAGTCAGTGTTGCATTTCTCTCAGTTGATCTGATCAATTCCAGGAAAGCGGATGTGATTCTGGATAAAGCTTTCGAGGAAAGCGGCAGCAGTGATTATATCATGTACGTGAGGAAGGATACCGATTATAAAGAAGAGTATGGCAGGGTGATAGAAGAGGATCCGAGGATACTTAATCTTCGCACGTTGGAATTCCTTGTGCTTGGAGATAACGTATCAATAACATGTCGAAGAGATGACGGGGCAGAGAGCAGTCTGTATACCTCCTTTATAAACGAAGAAAATGAAAGAAAGCTCTCGAATTTCAGGAAGGATACGACACTTTCAGATGATGAGATAGCGGCAATGGAGCATCCTGTCTGGCTGCCTTATTATCTGAAGCTTCGAATGGGTTTTAAAGTCGGAGAGAATTTTACACTGATAATAAAAAATCAGGAATATCAGTTTCAGGTTGCCGGATTTTATGAGTCGGCACTTATGTCCAATCCGCAGAACAGCTTTAAATGCGTAGTAAGTGATGAGGATTACGAGACACTATCAGCAAGAGTTGACAGAAATATAGCTTATGCCTTTGATGTGAAGGAAGGGATGATAAAAAGCTACGATGATGCCAACAAAATGGCTGAGGCCTTTGATGATAAGATTACCGAGCTGGCCGGACACAGAGTAACAATATTTTCCAATTGTTTTGATAATAAATATATAGAAGCCTCCGATACTGCAGAAGTACTTCAGATGATGATGACAGTTCTCGGGTTTATAGCCGCGGTTGTGGTTCTGTCATCGATAGTTATGATCAGACACAAGATTACAAATGATATTGAAGAACAGATGGAATCCATCGGAGTACTTGAAGCACTTGGATATAAATCCTTTGAAATATCAATGTCATACGTTTATGAATATCTTATCCTGGGACTTATCGGAAGTGTACTCGGAGCGCTTATAACGGTAGTGACGGATCCTCTTATGACACAGCTGATTCGGGTGTTTGAAGGTCATAATGGCAGCGCGGGCTTTGATATTATGAGTATCATTATCCCGGCTCTGGTAATAGTTGCGTTGATTGTACTGATGGCATTCCTGAAGGCCAGGAGTATAAAGAAATACCCGCCGGTTGTTGCTTTCAGAAGAGGAATAAGAACACATCATTTCAGAAAAAACAGACTTCCGCTAGAGAAAGCATCCTCAGGCCTGAATATCAGACTGGGACTTCGGGATCTTCTAAACAACAGAAGGCAGAATATAGGGTTGTTTATATGCATCATTCTCTCGGGACTGACCATAGCATTTGCGGTTATGGTGTCGGATATCTTCAGAGGGGGCGGAGCAGCGTTTAAAACATGTACGGGAATGGAAGATGCTGATTTTATGCTGACCTTTGAGCAGACAGCATCGTCCGAAGAGATAATAGAAGAATTAAGTACTCTGCCTGAAGTCAGAAAAGTATCAGCGACATGGTTCTCCCAGGTTTATCTGATCACTCAGGATAAGGATGGGGAATCAAAGAGTAGGGTTCAGGCAAACTGTTATAAGGATTATAAGGAAACCGAAAATATATTTGTAAGAGAGGGCAGACTTCCCGAATATGATAATGAGATCGCAATCAAGAAGAGTAAGGCAGAGGAACTGGGGCTTGAGATCGGTGACAGTCTGATACTGAGAGGCGACGGAATTGAAAAGAGCTATATTATCTCAGGCTATGTAAATATAATAGGCAGTAATGTTTTTCTTACACATGATGGGCTGAAGAGAATAGATCCGGCAACTGATTTTGCAATAAATGTATTTCTGAAGGATAAGGTGGACGTTGATGATTTCGAGGAGCTTATAAAGTCGAAGTATGAAAGCGGAAGGATAAGTCTTCGTTCAATATCATCTGTAGATGAACTTCTTGAGGCTAATATTGGTGGTATATCCAGAGTCAGCCAGATATTTGCGATAATAATGCTGATCCTTGTAGCGATCATTGTCTCGGTGATCCTTGCTTTCCTGATCGATTCAACCATCAGAAAGCAGCGAAAACAGCTTGGCATAAAGAAGGCGATGGGATATACATCCAGAGATCTCCGGCTTCAGATGGTATATCGTATCCTTCCGGTTGCCATTCCGGCGATCATTGCGGGGGCGTTTCTCGCGATTCCGGTAACCAATACCTTTATGGCGGCTACATTTGGCGGCGGAATGGTTCCGAGGTTTTTCTGGCTGATACCGGAAGCAATCCTGCTGATCGGATATGTATTTGTATCGGCTTATATTTCGGCAGGCAAGATAAAAAAGGTTTCTGTTACAGAACTCATGACTGAGTAACAAGGACTCCCGGAATGGCAGAATATGGCATAGATCACAGACTGCAAACTTACCGTAATAACGGTTGACAGACCGAAGAATAATGCGATAATCGTATATGAAGGGTCAGGCGAAGAAGTTTACGGAGTCCAAATAGCGTGATCAAATATGTTTGAATCGCTGAAAGAGGTGAAGAAATGGATTATAAGGTTTTGATGATCGATGATGATGAAGTGATAGCTCAGTCTACGGCTGAGTACTTCAATATGTTCGATGTGAAAACTGCATATGTGACCGGATACGATGAAGCGGTGAGGTTTCTGGAGGAAAATACGGTATCGCTGCTTCTCCTCGATATAAATCTGGGTGACAGATCCGGCTTTCAGCTTTGCAAAAAGGTCAGAGAAAACTATGATATGCCGATCCTTTTTATAAGTGCGAGAACCAGCGATGATGATGTTCTGATAGCTCTTAAGATCGGTGGCGATGATTATATCAAGAAGCCTTATACTCTGATGGTTCTTCTGGCCAAGGTTAAAGCTGTCCTTGCGAGGTATGAGAAGGCAAGGGAGGCGGCCCGTATTGCTGCAGAGAGTACCATGAATCGTGCAGGAGCAGTAAATGAGTGTGTTGG
>CAMNMC010000059.1 GCA_946544235.1 uncultured Lachnospiraceae bacterium
TCCATCTTCAATTTCAGCACCACAGTTATAACAGAACTTCATATTATCCCCTTTTATCATTCAGCATTCACGTATCATGATATATTTTAGTATTTTATTTTCCAATCAGCTTATCATACAATTCATGCATTGCAGAATCACTAGTGATACCATCAATGATCAGCTCATCATCAGACAGTACATATGTCACTTCCCAGTCATAAACCATCTTATCGTCGACATAGACTGAAAGGTGCATTCCGCTGTGGAATCCGCCTGCTGCAGAAGCCTTCGCCCTGCCTTCATCATTTAAGAAGACATCCAGCATGAATTCCGTATACGATGCATCTGACATGAAGTCAATATGTTCGATACAGGTCTGATCCAGAAGCGAATTTCCACTGTCATCCCTGATTGAAACCTGCGCTTTAACCTCGTCCTTGTTATCAGGTTTTCCCGAACCATTATCGTTCTTTGTAACCCATTCGGTCGATACGAAATACATTCCTCCCTTGCCATCCTGCTTAAAATGTGCTATCCAGTCATCTCCGCCATAATCATTTGAGTAATAGTTGAAATATACATTTATGTCAGCATCCTTAGTATCCTGTCCTCCCGGATTCTTGGTTATTCTGTCGATTCCGCAGAATTCCACATTATCCATGATCGGACAGTACAGCATTCCATCGTAAATACGTCCACAAATATTAAGCGTCTTAGGCGAATCTCCCTCCGTCATCTTCGCAACAAGCTGCTCAAATCTGTTTTTCATCTCATCAACACTCAGATCATCCTTAGCAAAGAGGTTATACATCCTGCATACATCATCAAAGCTGTATATATTAAACTCATAACCATAAAACTCTTCAAGAGCCACCTGACTCACACGTATATTCTGAGCCCCATAGCACAGAGAAATATATACACTCCACAGAAGATCATCGTCACTGATACCATTTCTGCCCGGGTGCCCACCATTATCATTGTAGCCACCGATACTTCTTAATACGTATCCTATGAGGTAACTGTCCTTGATCTCATATTCTGATTCATCACCAGTTTTACCGCTTTCTGTAGCACTCTCGGTTGCTTCCGTTGTCTTTTCAGTAGTCTTTTCAGTATTTTTTTCGATTGATTCTGTAGTTTTCTGATCTGATTCGTCATCTCTGCTGTATACTTTTCCACTGTCTACATCATCATCAGAAACCTTAACTTCACCATCAAGCATTTTTTCGAGGATTCTTTCACATTCATCACGATCATCAAAACCTTCAATAACAACGCTTCCACCTGTGATTTCATCCATAACAACAGGCGCCGTTATTAGCTCGTCGCCAACGTAAACCATCATTTGTTTACCGATGTTTTCAGCTGTTGCTTCAGCGAATTTCTGCTTTCCTTCAGGATTAAATATAACCTGAATTGCATACTGATTCCTTCCAGTTTCATCCTGTATAATAGTTGAATTAATACTCTGTATATCATCTGCGGTGATGATTATATTTCCTCTTTCGTCCTCAATCCTTACATCTCCAAACCTTGCTACAAGAACAGTTCCTTCATCTTTCTTATCATCTTTTTTATCCTTCTTATTCTTTAAAATAAAAAACGTAGCAGTACCTGCCGCAAGGATAAATATGCTTATGATGATCCAAAGCAGAGCTTTATTGCCTTTCTTTTTATCTTTAGATGATTTATTATCCTTAATCGCTGGCTGCTGTACAATACTATCCATCGCTGAGTTATCATAATTCTGCGGTATCTGTCCCACATCCATCATATATTGATTGTTATATGCAGGATTGTTGTCATAGCTCATCTGTTGTTGCGGCAACTGTCCTGCCCCCATCATATATTGATTGTTATATGCCGGATTCCCGTTATAGTTCATCTGATTCTGTGGTATATTATGCGGGATATTCTGTGACACATTCTGCGGCATATCATAATCAAACTGATTCTGACCATAACTTGCCTGACTATTATCAATCACACCATCATTATTCTCATTTTCGAACGTAAGCTTAGCTCCGCATTCAAGGCAGAACTTGTCACCTTCACTAACCTGATTTCCACAGTTATAACAAAACTTCATCGAAGCAAATCTCCTTCTCATATAATTACAATGTCAAAACAATATATAATATCTATTAATCCATTTGAAATTTTATCATAAAACAAAGCAGTAAATAATAGTGGCAAGATGCTTCTTTTATATGAAACAGCATTGCCACCACCGATATTAAATGCAACAATTTCAAGCATTTTCTTCCAATATATGCAACAAATTCAAGGCATTTGCCTGAATTTGAATCACTTGAAAAAAAGCCCTGCCCATCGCTGAGCAGGACCTTTTCCTTATTCGTAATTAACAACTATTAAATCAGGCCACGATAGGCGTAAATATAATTAATTCAAGCGCCACAGGTATAATTAATTAGTTGTATATGCTGTGATATGGTTTATTTCACAACCTTACCACCCTTGATAGTATATGTTTTACCGTCAAATGTAACCGTTCCGTTATAGCTGAAATCAACCTTACCGCCCTTACAGTACCATGAACCATTTTCGTTGGTTCCGATGCCTGTGAAGCTGAAATCAACCTGGCCGTTCTTGCAGTACCACCAGCCATTGCTGTTCTTTGCAACGCCTGTGAAAGTGAAATCAACCTTACCGCCTTTACACTTGAACCAGCCGTTTTCATTCTTCTCAACTGTATTGCAGTTGAAGTCAACCTTACCCTTAACGATACGCCACCAGCCGTTAGAGTTCTTAGCGATTCCGGTGTAATCAAAATCAACCTTACCATTTTTGATCACCCACCAGCCGTTAGAATTCTTCTCAACTGAGTTAACAAACTGAACCTTGCCACCGCTTATGAACCACCAGCCGCTCTGACCGTTAACAGTTCCACTAAGGACATCCTTCTTGGAAGTATCAACCTTACCACTAACAACGTAGTACCAGTCATTTCCGTATTTGGCAAAGCCTGTGTATGAGGTATCCTGAACACCATTCTTCGCATAATACAGAGCATCGTTGTATTTCTGAATGCCTGTAACTGACTTATCAAATACATAGACAGACTCAGTCTTTGCAGCCGTATAAGACTTGCCGTTTAAACTTACCTTTGCTGTATATGTTTTCGTTCCGGCAGCACTTACGGTAGCGTTCTTAGTAACCTTGTTCGTAATCGAAGCTTTAACGGTCTTTGTATGACTGCTGTAGCTCTTACAGGTAAATGTAGCCGTAGCCGAAGTAAAACCATTCCATTTCCATACCGGATTACCGTAGTTATGCTCACCGGCAGGAATCTTCTCGGTTTTCTTATCAGTATACTTCTTGCCATTATAGGTTACAGTTGCAGTATAGGTTTTAACACCGTCCGTATCGCAGGAAGCCTCTTTTGTAACCTTGCTTGTAACTGTTGCCTTAACTGATGCATTAAATCCACTGTACGTATCACAGGTAAAATATGCTACAGCCCCTGTAGTACCATTCCAGAACCACTCAGCCTTAACATTACCGATAACAAAGGTCTTGGTACCGCTGACAGTATAGTTACCACCCTTAACATCTGTTATCTTAACAGTTGCCTTTCCGGCATCCTTATTATTTGAATAGCTTACCTTATATTCACTTGAAGGTATAACCTTGCTTCCGTCCTTCACAACAACTGATGGTTTTTTAACCTTGCCATCATAGATATAGAATTCATTATCAAGGACTATTGTAGGTTTACTTACAACCTTAGGAGCTATTGTAACCTTGACATATTTTATATCAACCGTATCATAATAACTCTCATCGCCTTTAACTCTGTAGTATACCCAGTAAGTTCCTATCTCATTTGCACAAGGTATTTCCGGATCCCATGAATCATTTAAGGTTTCGTAAAAATCCATTTCATCCATTTTTTCATCTGACGGACCATATACCATGTAGATCATATTTCCGCCATTTGATTCACCGGCTGTGATAAGCGCCTGATTTTTTCCGGTATATTCCAGATTTTTATTAGCTACAGGTGCCTTTGTTATCTTTGGAGTCTTCTTTTCACTTGTTCTGACGGCGATTGGTTCAGACCAGTCACTATATCCATTACAATAATATGGCATCTTAGCTTCTGAAAATGAACGAACCCTGAAATAATACTTGGTATCAGCTTCAAGCGGTTCTTCTACCGTAATCTCATTTTCATCACCCTCACAACCATAATATTCGACAACCTCACCATCCGCCCAGCAGTCAAAATGATCATTTATGCAAACCTGATATTCATATCCATAAACACCTGCAACTTTATCCCACGAAGCTGTAAAAGTACTGCTGGTTACATCTGAACATGTGATATTTTCAGGCACAGGAACCACTGCTTTAATACCAATTTCCTTTGTGTTTATATTTCCGGTATATTTGTTTTTTACCCGAATCTTGAACTTGTAAAAGCCGAACTTTGACGGTGTAAAACTGAATCTGTTATTCTCTAAGGTGTACGAAAGCTTCTTCGGTTCCGTACTTATCACCTTATACTCAAAATCATCAAGATCTCCTTTTTCAAATGCAGAGATATCAATAACCACATTTTCTCCGACATTTACATTCTGCGCAGGAATAGGATCTATCTCAATACTGTCACTGTTTGATTCATCTATATCTCCGACATAACCAAGCTCAACGCTCCTAAGAACATCAATATTCTTGCAGGTCGGATTAAATCCATACATATACCAATCTAAACTGACATATCTTCCAAATGCCCAGCCTTCGTATGCATCAAGATATCCGTCTCCGTCACCCTTAAGCATAATGTCGCCCCAGCCATTCTTACCTGACCAGTAGAAAGACGCAAGGAAAACACCGCCCATAAGTTTATTCGGATCATCTTCCTCATCGTCATCAATAACCGTCATTTCATTCCAATCAGGGAAAAACCAGTCATCTGTATTATAAAGACCACCATCAAAAGATGACTCATAATACTGAGCAGCCGTAACCCAGCCAATCTCTTTTGAGGATATAGGATTCGTTCCTCTCTCGGTCACTCCACTTGGTTTCTGTGACTTTTCATCCATTATGGCGCTGACGCGATCTGCAAGATCAAAGGAAATTGACTCTGATGCAGAAGCATCATCACTCGCACCGTCCTTATCCCTTTTGTTGTTATCATCGGTCTTGTCACTGTCTGTTTTATAAAGTCCTGCCGAATGACATGCATCAACAATGATTATTACCTTAACGCCCTTCTCAAAATACATCAGATCTTCTGCAAGTTCATAATCATTGTAATCGGCATCGTAAGAACAAACACCGGTATCAACTGTGTAGTTTACGTTGTAATCCACCTTACTGTATCCGTGACTGGACCATTGCATGACAAATACATCTCCGCTCTTGGCTTTTGATGCATAATCTCTTATAGTGTTTCTGACCTGCTTTTTAGTCGCCTCGGAATTGATAAGAAGCGTAACATTATCCTCTTCCCAGCCTCCGCGTTCCTTCAGGAAATTTGACATATACGTCGCATCATTAACGCATCCTTTCAGATAATTATCTTTCGGTATGTACTTTGTATTATACTCGTTTACGCCAACGCAAAGAGCATACTTTTGAGATATCCACTTTTGTCCCGTTTCCTCCTTTGCCATGATGCTTGACGGTAATAGCATTACGATCATACAGGCACACAGCACAATTGATAAAAAACGTTTTTTCTTCATACCCTTCTCCTTCCCTTTATAATCTATCACAGTCAGTGATTTTTTATAACTTTTGCGCAGATTATTTATGATAAGGTTCATGATTAATAATACGATAGCTTCTGTAAATCTGCTCAAGCAGTATCACCCTCATCAACTGATGCGGAAAAGTCATCCTGCCAAAGGACAGCTTCATATCCGCTCTTCCGAGCACCTCAGGCGATAACCCCAGCGAACCTCCGATAACAAACTGGATATGACTTACGCCCCCGATTCCAAGAGAATCAATCTTCTCGGCAAGCTCAGTGCTCGACAGATTCTTTCCATCAATAACAAGTGCGATCACAAAAGCATTATCTTTAATGGATGCCAGTAATCGTTCACCCTCTTTTTTCTTTATCCCTTCCTCGACCACCTCCGAAGCATTGTCCGGTGTTTTCTCATCCGCAACCTCAATGATACTGAGATTTGCGTATCTTGAAAGTCTCTTACTGTATTCATTTATCATCTCGCGGAAAGACGCTTCCTTCACCTTCCCGACGCAGCAAATATCTATTTTCATAATGTACAATAAAACAACATAATAATCTGCAATAACAAAGCGTATCACCTCAGTAAAACGCCCAACAACAATTCAATCATTGAATCAGACAATCTGCACTAACCCTAATCTACCGCTTCAAACATTCCACACTAAAGTATCATTCATCAAGCAGCTGCTTTATTTCAGATATAACGTTAAATTTTCTCGTGATGCCATAATCCTCAGCATCCTTCCTGATCTCGTGCTTGTTATATCCACCGGTATTTAACAGAATTGCATCCATTCCGCAGGAATCAGCGACCTTGATATCCGATCTGATTTCATTACCGATCATTACAGACTCTGTAACATCTATCTTCTCTGTTTCGATCAGGCACTGCATAAACATCGGATCCGGCTTCATCACGCCGTAGTCAGAAGAGATAAATATCTTATCCATATGCTTATCCAGTTCCAGAAGCTTTATTTCCGGTCTTGTAAATATAGCCTGCGCATTTGACAGCATATATACCTTACAGCCCTTTTCACGAAGCTTATCGAGTGTTTCAAGAGTATTTGGGAAAAGCTCAATATATTTACGTGAAAGCGCCCTGAAGGCATTAGCCATAAACTCAGCCCAGACAGCCTCATTCTCCGGAATACGTGCATCCGGATACTCCTTCAGCAGCCTTATGAAAACCTTCTCCAGCTTGATCTCGGGATACTTACAGCCGATCTTATCTTTTAGGATCTTTCTCTCTTCCCTGTCCATATAGAAGAATATCTTCTTCAGCTTCTTCGGCTTATAATATGCCCCGTAGCAGGCATAAAGCTTAGCCATCTTCTTCCAGAGCTTCATCTCCTGCTCGTCTGTCTCTATATCCGCAAGAGTTCCATATAGATCGAAAATATAATTCTTATATTTCATAATAAAATCAGTCCTCACAATCATTCCGTATGCATATCTGCCAATCATTACGTATACATAACTGCAACATAATTATCGATCTGTCATACGATAAATATGTATAACATAATCCATATCATTAACTATATACATGTCAGAGCCTCTCCATAAAATACATCCTTGATGCATAGTCGCTGAAGAGTCTCATACCATCATCATATCCTGTTCCGGCGTATGATGGCGTAAGTCCGGCTCCGACATACATAAGTTCACTTCCGGAAAGCTCTGTATCCTCAACCTCTCCCGAAAGATGCATGAATTTCGACAGAGTATTGTGGATGAAACCATCCTGTTTAACATGAATTGGCGTTGCTGTATTTATCAGGTCACCAAATTCCTTGATGTTATGATCTTTCTTGATGTTGTAGAAATGATATCTTCCCTCTTCATCAAGTCCGGATGCCTTAAACCTTAGGTTGGCAGAATTCGGTATCGCGTATTTTCTTACAAGGACGCCAATCGCCTCACTCTTATCCTGTGCCACAACTGTAAAGCTCTGTACATTCTCGTTACCGCTTCCTGTATAAAAGCCTGTAATTCCGGACATTACAGTTCCCTGCTGCAGTGCTTCCGGCTCTGCCCTGTAGAAATCACCAAACTGAAGAGTCCTGCGCCATTTTTTATATAGTTCAACCTGCTCCTTGATACTGTTTATGTCATCCTTACTGAAATCACAGAGATTCGACTCATAACCAAGAATACCAAGAGAGGCCACATTAAAACGCGTAGCTATCGGTGTAACACGAAGAGTCTGATGATTCGGAACGCCGGAAACATGCGACGAAACCGTATTCATCGGATAGCCGTAGCTGTAGCCCTTCTCTATATCCAGCCTGCACATTGCGTCAGTGTTATCGCTCGCCCATATCTGTGGGAAGAAGCATAGCATTCCCAGATCAAAGCGGTTGCCGCCCGATGCACAGCCCTCAAATAAAATATCCGGGAAGTCCTTCATCAGCCTTCCGAGAAGCGTATATAGACCAAGCATATATCTGTGGGAAACCTCACCCTGCCTGTCAGCCGGAAGACTCTGTGAGAAGACCTCCGAGAAGATTCGGTTCATATCCCATTTAACATATTCGATTATTCCATCCCTGTTGCCTGTTCTATGCGAATCGCTAAGCTTATCAGTTCCGGTTATATTTCGCCCTGCAGAGAAAACTCTCTTCATCTCTCCGTAGATATAGTCAACCACAACAGGATTTGCCAGATCCAGCACCCTCTGGTTTCTGCCCTCTGAATGCGGTTTACCCGGAACCTCCATCGTGTACTCCGGATGATTCCTGTAAAGCTCCGAATCAACGTTCACCATCTCCGGTTCAACCCAGATTCCAAACTTCATGCCGAGCTTATTTATCTTCTCAGCCAGCCCCGCAATACCATGAGGAAGCTTCTTCCTGTTTTCGGTCCAGTCTCCGAGAGAATGCTTGTCATCATTTCTCTCACCAAACCAGCCGTCATCCATAACAAAAAGCTCCATGCCGCAGTCTCTTCCGACCTTGGCAAGCTTCATGAGCTTTGATTCATTTATATCAAAATACGCAGCTTCCCAGCTGTTTAAGAGTATCGGTCTCTCTTTATCTCTCCACGTTCCTCTCACAATATGCTTCTTTACAAAATGATGCATATTCCGGCTGAGTCCATTATAGCCGTCCGTTGAA
Organism: uncultured Lachnospiraceae bacterium; assembly: GCA_946544235.1. Taxonomy (GTDB): domain Bacteria; phylum Bacillota; class Clostridia; order Lachnospirales; family Lachnospiraceae; genus Eubacterium_Q. The sequence goes on from CAMNMC010000059.1 coordinate 8,833, forward strand.
AAGCTCATGACGGCTTCAGGAGAAAGCAGTGTCTCTCCCGGCTTTAACACGAAAGAAAAATGCTCCGGATTTATTCCGCTCACAAATCTGGTCTTGCTATAATCACTCGTTTCAAATGCACTGTAATGATCACCGCTGTAAACAAGATTAAAGCCATAAACCTCTCCATAGTTTTCAGAGGTATTCATCGCAGATGCCATCACGAACGGATTACATCTGCTTCCGCTGCTGCCCTGCTTTGCTTCAAAAACTATCTTTCCACCGGTGAGCAGATTGTCGCATCGGTTCATCTCATGAGCCCAGGAACCGCGAAATCCCGTGACCTTAAGCGCTGTCGTCGGAAGCTCGATACAGTTCGAAAGAAGCCTTTCAACTGCTATCTCATTATCGGCCGTATTAACCACCCTTACGCTTCTTGTAATAATATCCTCTTCCGGATAAACAAAGTAATGCAGCTCCAGTGTCTCTCCATAGGTCTTGTCCTTCAGGATCACAACCAGATGCTCGTATTTGCCCGAATCATCATAAGAATGAGGAAGCGGCGAACTGCTTATTGCTTCGCCCAGTCTTTCAAAAACCTCACTTGTAACATAAGTAAAGTCAGACGTCACGCTTCCGTTACCATGCTTTATAGTAACGGCCGGTTCTCTCACATCGCCCCGACCATTCACGCTGTATTCGCTGCTAATTGCCTCAGGAGCAAGCTTCGGATGTTCAGCGCTGTAGGATGTCGCATTGCCCGGCGCAAAACCGAACTTCTCTCTAATTGCGTCGATTTTCACCGATCCATCGGACGCACCGATCCTCTTTCCGTAATACACATGCTCCGGAAGTCCCGCGTCGTTAATGAAGAAAATATATGAAGTTTTCTCTGTACGAAGATGAAATATATTGTTTTTGTTGTTAATCATTATTCTTTATACCTTATATATGCTAAAACTTCATAGTTGGTACAACATTTATTACAAAATGTATATTGGATGAGCACATAGCATGCGCTCATCCATTTAATAATTTTCTAAATAATCACGCCCTATGAATCTCATTCGATATCTCTTCCAGCTTCTCATCCGTAAGCTTATACTTAGCTCTGAAGACGATCAGCGCGATGATAAGTACGAAGATCGGAGTCATAGTCATAACCATTCTGAGTCCGGTAACAGCGCTCGAATCAATCTTCTCAACAACATTATTCTTCAGATCCTCTATCTTATCGATAAGGCTCTGGAAGGTCATCTCCGAATCACTGTTCTCCTGGATATTAAATACAGTCAAACAGATTGAAGCAACAAGTGCAGCTATACCTGATGCAAGCTTGACTACAAAGGTCTGCATTGAGAAGATGACCGATTCATCTCTTCTCTTATTCTTCCACTCACCGTAATCAACCGTATTTGCAAGGAAGATAGTAACGATAACGTTAAGTATACCTACTGCACCCATGATGAAGAAGCCCGGTACGAAGAAAGGAAATACATTCTTGGTTCCCGAAAGCGCCATAGCCAGCAGGATGATATATCCGCCGATAGCCGAGAAAACGCAGATATAGAATATCTTAAGCGTATTGAAGGCTTTTCTGAGCAGTGGGAAGAAGGCCATCATCGCGATGATCTGGATACCGCCTGCAAATGTATTGAAAAGTGTATAATTGCCCTGCCAGTTAGAGCCGGCAAGATCGTATTTGAAGAAATAAATGAGAAGGTTCGACGTGATGTAGGTAGCCGTATTTACAAGGACGATAGTCAGAACTATAGTCATTGCCTGATCATTCTGAACGAGTGCTTTGAACATCTGACCAACAGATGCAGTCTCCATATCAACTGACGACTTCTCCTTGATGCATACACAGGTTACGATGATAAATATTACAAAGAGTATGCCTACAACCATTGAGAAGTATTTAAAACCAATTCTCTCAACCTCGATATTTGAACTCATTGTGAGTTCTCCTGTAAGCATTCCGCTTTCTGTTATCTTGTCATAAGCCTCCTTATCAACATAGAAAGCAACTGCGACATTGACGTCATCAACTGAATCGGCTACGTATTCGATCTTGGAGGTCTTGGCTTCTACGCCATTAAGTATAAGATCCACGTCCGAATTTTCGTCTGTGAAAACAACCTCGTCCTTAAAAACCTTCTCAGTACCCTTAAGAGTTACCTTGAGATCATTAAAACCGTTTAAATACAGAGTCATAGTCGAGGTCGGATTGCTGTCATCATCCAGCTGTATGACATATGCGGTAAAGTTTGTGGTCTCCGAAACAAAATCTCTCGTGATATTATCCTTGCTCTTACCTGTCATAGCCGTACCGATCGCTGAAACAGCCATAACCGTAATGATGGTAACGAGTGCGGAACCAACGCCTGCGCAGGAACGTGCAAGTGCAGAAAGTCCTTCTCTCTCCTTACCACCCTTGGTAAAGGCCGGTATCATTGACCAGTAAGGGATATCCATCATCGTATAGGTTACGCCCCAGAGGATGTAGGTAACCGCTGCATAAGCAACAAGTCCCTTACCATCGAGTGACGGAGGCGCTGAAAACATAAGGATGAGGATAACAGCATTTGTTATGGTTCCGATAAGGAGCCATGGTCTGAATTTACCCCATTTGGTCTTGGTCTTGGCAACAATGATGCCCATGATAGGATCATTAAATGCATCAAAAATACGTGCAACAAGCAGTATCACGCCCATTGCAATGGCACTTACGCCGAGTATATCCTGGAAATAATAGAGTACATAGCTTGCCGAAAGCATATATACCATATCCTTACCTACGGCGCCGAGACCGTATGCAGCTTTCTCTTTGAATTTTAATTCCATTTGCAGACCTCCAATCTATTTTCAAAAAATATGTAATTCCAAATCCGACCGGTCTCTAAATGACCGGTCGAACTTTTCTTTTTATCTAAAACTATCTGTTTTTCATAACCGAGAAGTCCAGCTTCACTTCACCTTCGTAGCCCTCAGGCATCTTGATGAAGAGGCAGCCTCTGCCCTCTTCTCCGGTTGTTCTGACGTAGGTTCCGCCCATACCGCCTGCTATATATGCAGCCTTAGGTCCTACCACTTCGATTGGTCCGAGAACCGTCATAGGCAGCGGTGTGTTGAAGAATGGCACAACGTTTCCGTTCTGATCACATATTCTGATCCTTATTGCTGCCATGTCATAGGTGTTTTCCTCAACAAGATCAACATGATCCGCAAACGCCTCAATATGAAGCTCGCCGACAGTTGTCTTGATAAGAGTTTTTACAACCTTGCCGTTTGAGATTGCTTCAAACTTAAATACAGCTCCCTCGCCACCCCAGTTGCCGACATATTTGCCGTAAAGTGTGTAAGCGTCCTCGTATTTCATATGATAGAAGGCCATAACCTTGGCCATCTTGGCCTTAAGATTCACCGGAATATCGACCATTCCGAAGCGTCCGATATAGTTAAGGAGCTCCTTGACATCCTCTGCCTGCTTCTTGGTGAAGCCTTCATTCTCGCAGAGCTGATTGCCTACATAATCATCGATCAGTATCGGTGTAACCTTCATGAACTGATAAGGAGAATCCTTGTGGGTATACTCCTTGATAAATACATCATTCTTATACATCTTTACGCTGTCAGCATTGGTAAAGATATATACATTGCCGCGGTTTCCTGCAGGATGCTCGCCGATATCCATTGAAGAACCAACCTCAAGCACAGGTGTCTTCTTCTGGTGCATTGCATATACAGCCGCTGCAAGCTTAGGATTTCTGAACATATCCATTACGCCGTGATAGCAGATCCTGTCACCGCTGCCGAAATCCTTGTGAGTATTATAATCAAACATACACCAGCCAAAGCTTCCGGAGATGTCGGAGTACTCGCTGACTGCCTCGAGAACATTTGCATGTCTCATCGCATGCTCGAGACGTATTTCCTCATTATCGAAGCTCTTGGTCGGATACATATGTCCGTTGTATTCGGTAACAAGATATGGCTTATCATTGTCTGAAGTAACTGCGCTCTTCTTCTCAACGCCCTGATTGGTTCCGATATGACTGAAATCGTTATAGGTATAAACATCCTCGAAGAGATGGCTCTTCTTGAAGTTTCTAACGCCGCCGGTAGGACGTGTCGGATCAAGCAGATGAGCGGTCTCGTTGGTCTTCTGATAGAACTCGTCATCATCTACCGACTCATTGATACGAACGCCCCAGATGATTATTGACGGATGGTTTCTATACTGAGTAACCATCTCCTTCAGATTCTCAACAGCCTGAGCCTTCCATTCATCATCGCCGATATGCTGCCAGCCCGGCATCTCTGTGAAGACAAGTAGTCCAAGCTCGTCACATCTGTCTATGAAATAGTGAGACTGAGGATAATGCGAGGTTCTGACTGCATTTACACCCAGCTCATATTTCAGGATATCCGCATCATTTACCTGAAGGCTCTTCGTTGCCGCATATCCAACGTATGGATAACACTGATGATGATTCAGACCTCTGATCTTCAGCTTACGTCCGTTCAGGAAATATCCTTCCTTCCTGAATTCAGACCTTCTGAAACCGATGCGGGTCTTATATTCATCGATCACATTTTCACCGTCATATATATTAACAATAAAGGTGTACAGCTTCGGGAAGGTTACATCCCAGAGTCTGATATCATAGGCGTTAACCTTGAGAGAAAGTGTCTCTGAAGCCACCCCTGATGTCTTCAGGTATTCAGCGGTCTCACCGAGAGTAAGACCGTATTCGTCATCATAAACCTTAGCAGATATTACGTACTTCGGATCCGGATTCTTAACCTTGATATCTGCCTCAACATAGGCCTCTGTATTGTAGGTTCTGAGGCGTATATTCATCTTCGCAGCACTTCTGATCTCACCCGGAAGCACAGTATCAGCCGGGATAGTCGGTCTTGCAAATACATCATCGATGCAGGTCTTCTCCTTCACATCAAGATAAACATCCCTGTAAATACCGCCGTAGGTCATATAGTCAATAACGTATCCGAAAGGAGGAACGTTGACATCCTCCATACTGTTAACCTTAACAACAAGCACATTCTTCCAGCCCAGCATAAGGTGATCTGTAATATCAACCGTAAAGCTCGTATAACCGCATTTATGCTCAGCAATCAGTTCACCATTCAAATAAACCTCTGCGACATGTGCAATACCCTCGAAGGTAAGAAGTATGGTCTTGTCCTTCCAGAAGTTTGATGCATCTATAAATCTTCTGTAACCGCTTACCATCTGGTAAGATTTCTCACTGAAATAATTAAAAGGAGTCTCCTTTACCGTATGAGGTATCCTTACCTCCTTCATGGGAACATTACAGCTGCTGAAATTCAGTTCCTCTCTGAATTCTTCGGTAAAACCCCATCCGTCATTAAGATAAATTCTTGCCACTTTATTCTCCTCCTCTTCTATGATCATGTTGTTATAAATCAGTTTTGTTCGGCCGTCTTTGTCCCGTGATAAGTAAAGCTCAGCATAGTCATATCATCAAACTGCGGCTCGTCTCCAAAGTATGCCGTAACCGAAGCTCTGACGATACGTATCAGTTGTTCATCACTCTTATACCTGTTTTTGTTAAGAACCTCGAGAAGTCTCTCCTTCTCGTATCTCTCTCCATCGATTTTCTTGGCATCAAGAACACCATCTGTATAAAGGAATATCCTGTCGCCGTCCTTCAGATCAAAGCTGTATCCCGGGAACTTTGCCTCAGGCATAAATGCAACCGGCATACCATGTATATCTTTTTCAATTTTATATCCATCCGACGAATTCATTATTGCCGGATAATCGTGTCCTGCATTACAGCATTCGATGTGACCGGTCTCAAGATCGATTATACCGAGCCATACCGTAACAAAAAGCCCGGCATCATTCTTCTCGTTGATCCTTCTGTCAGCGTATTCGATTATCTCCGAAGGCGTACCGCCCAGCTGCGCACGAGTTTTGATTATGATCTTAGATATGGTCATAAACAGTGCAGCACCTATGCCCTTATCCGAAACATCCGCCATAAGTATAGCCAGATGCTTATCATCCACCATAAAGAAATCGTAGAAATCTCCACCGACCTCCTTAGCCGGAACCGTCATTGCGAAGATATCAAAATCCTTCCTGTCAGGGAACGCCGGAAAAATATTTGGCAAAAGGTTCATCTGAATCTGCGAAGCAATACCAAGTTCATGTCTGGTAACAGCCATCCTCTTCTCTCTTTCTGCTACAAGGACACCATAGTTAAGTATAATAGCCAGAAGTAAAGATGCCGGCTTAAGTGATATACCGAATTTAAATCTGGTTACAATCTCGGCGAGTATCGGAAGTAAATATAAGGAGCCTGATACTATCTTTGCTTTATTCGGAACCTTTGATTTAAACAGGCAGTATATATATGCCGGAATGATCACGATATAAAGCGTCCACTTCAGATCATAAAGACTTGTTCTTGCATATGTTCCGTTCGAATCTACCGTAAAGAAGATTGGAAAGAAAATATCAAGTATATTCATGATAGAATATATATAAAAGCCTATGATAAAAGCCATATTGGTAAGATCAATGAACTTGTTTTTAACACCAAGAGTTTTCTGTATATACATCCAGAAAAGAAGGCTGAGCGCATGATAAGACACATGAAGAAGTGAATTGACCACACAGTTAATAAAACGATAATCCGGAAGATCCTGTACCAGCCATGCCATCTCATCAAAAAACAGTGTCAGAGCGCATACAAGGAGCTGCGGAATAAAAACAGCTATATGGTCCTCAACCGATTCAACGCTCTGAATACAGCTGAAGAAAACAACTGCACATATCGCTATTCCAAGTATTTCAATTCCGGTACTTAATGTCCAGGATGGATCCATATCCTTGAATCCACGAATAAACTGGAACATAAGCCCTGCGAAGGCCAGAAAGTTTATGAAAGAAAAACAGGCATATATAATTTTTTTATTTTTTTGGAAAATTATCTTTTCCATTATCTTCATTATCATTGAATTAACCTCTATATGTAAGAATCAAATATTACAGATGAAGCGTATGCAGCATGGTCTTCAGATCATTCATGAGACTGAAGTGCATCAGTTCATCCAGTTGCCGGTCCATCTTCTCAGGAAGGATGTCTCTGATATAAGCCTCATCGATATCATCAGCATCCTTTAGAAGGCTACCCTCGTCCATGTAGTTCAGGGTGGTTTCCGAAGTGATTCCTGCCGGCATAAGAAATACAGCTCTCGCCTCGCGACTGAAATGCTTCACAAAACGCACTGACTGCGGGCGCGGTCCCACGAAGGACATATCGCCTCTCAGTACGTCAATAAGCTGCGGAAGCTCGTCAAGACGGTATTTTCTCATCATCCGTCCGACGCGCGTGATCCTGTCATCCTCATCTCTCGCAAGGATACTTCCTTCCGATTCAGCGCCTTTCTTCATCGTGCGGAATTTGTGAATTCTGAAAACACGTCCATAGCTTGTCACTCTCTTCTGTCGGAAGAAAACTCCGCCCCTCGAATCAAGCACAATCATTCCCGATATTATCAGCATGACCGGGGACAGAATTAACAGGAGAAATGCCGAAAAAACGATATCAAAACACCTCTTAAAGATAAGAGAAAACCTCTTTCTCCTTATATAGTTATAATACTTTTCCACCTCAGGGATCTGCATCCATTCAGGAAGAGAATCCCAGTCTCTGATACGCATCTTACATGTCCTCGGATCACTTATTTTATTAATGCTTACATAGAATTATTGTACTATAAATGAGGCTCTTTCGCAATGATTTATGAGTTAATCAAACCAGTATCCTTTTGGTCGCCTATATGTTATAATGCAACATATAATTCAACAACTGATATAATGCAAGTGATATAAAGCATCACAAAGGAGGTTTATACGAAATGCCGGAAACAAACACCATAGCCTATAAAATGAAACTCTTCAGAAAGCTTCGCGGAATGACCGCCGAAGAACTGAGTAAGGCATGCGGAATTGATTACAGTCAGATCAGAAGATATGAGGCCGGACAGCGGAACCCGAAGTTCGAACAGCTGCAGAACATCGCTGCTGCTCTCGGAGTCGGTGTAACAGAATTTGTTGATATTAAAATGGATATTGCCGGAGAGATAGTTTCTCTTCTTTCAAAGCTTGATGATCAGGCCTGCATCAAGTGGTCCGGAAGGAAGGACAAGACCGGTGCCTACATCCCTTCATCAATTAAAATCTCTTTTGACGACGATACGATCAATGAAGCTCTCGCTGCATATTTGAAATATAAGGATGATTTAAAAGAGATCTCGACGACCGACTCATCAATACATATCTATGTGGGCGCCGATTCAAGACAGTTCTACGCAACCGACTATATCATCACCGACGACGCAGGTAATCAGTTTACAATTGAGCAGGCTCGCGCCAAAACCATAATAAATGACACAAAGATCAAGAAGCCCGAGGAGTAATTCCCCGGGCTTTTCACATGACACTAAACAAGTTTTTTTATATAATATTTATATTGCCAGGACAAATATTTGCTCCTAATTTTTCTCAAATTTAGGAGATTGTTGTATTAGAAGAATTTTAGGAGAATTAATAATTCTTTGAATAAAATGTACTTTTGCCTTTGCCATGTTTTTCAACATATTCCTCAGAAACAAGTTTTTTCAAAGCAAGTTCAACCGATTTCTCACTTATACTAGGACATATATATACTATATCCTTTTTAGTAAATTTACCAATTCTATTATCTACAGCCACCTTTACAATATCATAAGCACTACTTTTTACGACAACAGAACGCTTTTTACCAGTAGGACTTTCTTCTATAACAGTAGTCTCTCCCAAAAGATCTATTCTGCTTTCAAATTCTCTATAACAACCAAGAATTATCGAAAGCATATATTTTATAAATTCGATTGGATTATCTTCTTCTTCGTGCCATCCTGAAGAAGCATCCTCCAGTGCATCATAATAATTCTTTTTATTCTTTTCTATATGCTTTTCAATACTTATATATTTTCCAACCAGATATCCCGATTTATATAATAGAAGAAGGATTAGCAGCCTACTCATACGACCGTTTCCATCACCAAAGGGATGAATACACAGAAAATCATGAATAAAAACCGGTATAATTAACAACGGATCAACTGATCCATCTTCTATTATTTTATTATAATTTTCGCAAATCGCCTCAATACAAGCTTCTGTTTCATATGGAGGAACCGGAGTAAATCTAATAAACTCAGTGCCATCCTCTCTTGTTTCTTTAAGATAATTCTGAGTTATTTTATATCTGCCACCATTAGCAGTATTTGCATACTGCATTAAATCACGATGTAACTGAAGTATAATACTACTTCTAACTGGAATATATTCATTACTTTCATGAATAGTATTCAGCACATCTCTATAACCTGCTATTTCACGTTCATCTCGATTTCTTGGTGTCGTTTTATCCTTAACAATTTGACCTATTCTTGAACTTGTTGTAACAATCCCCTCAATCCTATTAGAAGATTCAACTGACTGAACCTTTGCAATTTCAATCAATTTTTCCATTTCAACAGGTTTTTGACGTAAATATAACTCTTGTTTTCCTTTAAACTCATGAATTAATGTCAAATAATTCAAAATCTCATTATCCCAAGAGTATTTTTTATATTTGCAATAATCAAATGATCTCATATATAATTACTCCTAATTATGCCCTTTCTCCTAAATTATATATGATTTTAGGAGAAAATCAAGCATTAGGAGAAAACATTATCCAAATAAACAAATTCAAAATATACAAAAAGATGTCAAAAACTATTATTATATCTATTTCACAGAATTTTTTTTGTTATATCGAATATAAAACGGTTTTTCACAGTTTTTAAAATACATAAAAGACATTTTACACGAGTCTGACATAAGCCTTATTCAGGGCTCATGTAAAGCCCATGATACTCTTGGTTACAACTCGCTTTTCTACTCGATTTATAAATTTCGAACAGAAATAATTTCAATTGCTTTCTGCGTATTTTCATAATTGCAGAATTATGCAGTCAATCTTCTCTTTTGATTTTGCCTTCGTTACCTTGATATTCCCTACAGGATCCGTATCGACTACCACGTTGCCGGCCATCCACCTGAGAACCGGATGCATCAAAAAAGGCATCAGCTAATTTCTTAGTCGATGCCCTTTTTATTTCATTTATACAGTGCTATTCTATGCCCACTTATACCTAACTTTTTCAGAACTATACCGATTGTACTCTAATAGTTTTTCACGTTGAAG
>CAMNMC010000060.1 GCA_946544235.1 uncultured Lachnospiraceae bacterium
GTGCTTGCACGCACATTTGACGGCCAACGCGACATCGAGCAGCTTGCTGCGAGATTCTTGGCAAAAAATATTATAGCTGCTATAATAAACATGACATGCAGATGACGTGTTTGGTTTGGTATGATACATACGGAGCGTGAGAGGAATGAAGATAGACAGGCTGATCGGGATACTGTACGTGCTGCTGCAGGAAGAGAAAACTACAGCACCTGAGCTGGCAGAACGGTTTGAGGTATCCAGAAGGACAATCAATCGGGATATAGAGGATCTTTGTAAAGCCGGTATTCCAATACAGACGGCACAGGGAAGCGGAGGCGGTATCAGCATTATGGACGGATACCGGATGGACAGGACAATCCTGACATCAAAGGATATGCAGATGATCCTTGCAGGGCTGCGCAGTTTGGACAGTGTGAGCGGAGGCAGTTACTATGGACAGCTCATGGAGAAGATTCAGGCAGGATCCTCTGAGTTTGTAAACGGCAGGGATTCCATTCTGATCGATCTGTCTTCATGGCACAGAGAATCGCTGGCCCCTAAGATAGAAACCATACAGGATGCAATCGGATTAAAGAAAACCATCAGGTTTATGTATTATTCTCCGGACGGAGACATGGAAAGGGAGATTGAGCCGTATTATCTGATCTTCAAATGGACAAGCTGGTATATCTACGGCTACTGCCTCCTGAGAAAAGATTTCAGACTGTTTAAGCTGAATCGTATGGATAGCATCATGCATGTTGCATTCTATGATGGGAATCGTGAGGTTCCGATGCCGGATCTGTCAAGTGAGAAAGTATTTCCTGCGAAGAGCAGGGTGAAGGCGCTGTTTGATCCTTTGATGAAATGGCAGCTTGTGGAAGAGTTTGGTGTGGATTCCTTTACGGAACAAGATGACGGAAGCCTTCTATTTGAACATGAATATGCAGATGATGAGGAATTGCTTTCATGGATGCTTTCATGCAGAGATAAGGTGACTGTCCTGGAACCGGAGCGAATCAGAGAAAAGCTCTATCAGATTACCTCTGAAATAGCCCAAAGATATGAAGGAGATCGGGAATGAAGAACAAAGTGATTGTTGAGACTGATAGATTATTCCTGCGCCAGATGAATGAGGATGACTTTGATGCCTTGTATCTGGTTCTTACAGATACGGAAATCATGCAGCACTATCCATATATTTTTGATGAAAAGAAAGTCAGTGAATGGAATAACGCATGTGTCGGTAGTATACAGGGAGGTAAACCACGATGGTTTTTGATTTCAAGAAAGAATACAAAGAGTTTTACATGCCGAAGAATAAGCCCGCTATCGTAACAGTGCCGAGGATTAATTACATAGCTGTGCGCGGAGTGGGAGATCCGAATCAGGAGGATGGTGATTATAAGAAGGCTATCGGATTGCTGTATGGGATTGCCTTTACGATCAAGATGAGCAAGAAGGGTGATCATCAAATTGACGGTTATTTCGATTATGTAGTTCCACCGCTGGAGGGATTCTGGTGGCAGGGTGAGCGACATCCGGTGGATGACACGATGCGAACCGACCGAGCCGGCAGGCGAGAAAATGTAGACGGAATTGACTATGCACATAAAGAAGATTTCCACTGGATCTCTGTGATCCGTCTTCCGGATTTCGTGACAGAAGATGATTACCGTTGGGCTGTGAACGAGGCAACGAAAAAGAAAAAACAGGATTTCTCCAAAGTGGAGTTTCTGACTGTCGAGGAAGGACTTTGCGTCCAGTGTATGCATATTGGTTCTTATGATGATGAGCCTGCTACAGTTTCTATGATGCATGAGTTTATGGAACAGCAGGGATATGAGTTGGATATTACAGACAAGCGCCTGCATCATGAGATTTATCTGAGTGATGCCAGAAAGGTGGCTCCTGAGAAGCTGAAGACTGTGATCAGGCATCCGATCAAGGTAAAGGAGGAATGAGAATATGGAGTATATCAGGGTAACAAAGGATAATCTGGAGAAAGAACACATCTGTTGTGCGATTTCCAATAATAATGATGTACAGGTATCTTCAAAGAAGGCCTGGATGGCTGACAGGTTTGATGAAGGACTTGTTTTTCTGAAGAGTGTGGAACGCGGAAAGTGCTTTATAGAATATATCCCGGCAGAAAATGCATGGGTTCCGATTGAGGCAGATGGATATATGTACATCGACTGTCTGTGGGTGTCAGGATCTTTCAAAGGGCATGGATATTCTTCAGATCTGCTTACTGCCTGCATTGAGGATAGTAAAGAAAAAGGTAAGAAGGGACTTTGTATTTTAAGTGCAGCAAAGAAAAAGCCGTTCCTGGCTGATCCGAAGTTTCTGAAGTACAAGGGCTTTGCTGTTATAGATGAGGCGGATAATGGTATCCAGCTCTGGTATTTACCGTTTGATAAGAAGGCGGACACACCACGATTCAAGGAATGTGCCAAACATCCGCATATAGAAGAGAAGGGCTATGTTTTGTATTATACGAGCCAATGTCCTTTTAATGCAAAGTACGTTCCGGTCTTGGAGAAGACGGCTAAAGAGAATGGTATTCCGTTTCGGGCGATTCATATAGAAAGCAGGGACGAAGCGCAGAATGCTCCGACTCCGATCACGAATTATGCCTTGTTTCATGATGGCGAATATGTTACAAATGAGCAAATGAATGATAAGAAGTTCCTGAAGCTGGTGAGTGGGTAGGAGGAAGAGTTATGGCATCAACAAAAGAAAGTATGAGTGAATAAGATGAGTGTAGAATTGATCCCGATCGTTCGAGAGGATGTTGAAACTGTCTGGAAGATGCAGGTTGAGGCATTTGCCGGGCTGTTGGAGCGTTATCAGGATTATGATATAAGTCCCGCGGCTGAAGGCATGGAAAAAGTAATGGCGAGGTTTGAGCAACCCTGGACGACGTATTTTTTCATTATGGCGAATGATGAGAAAGTCGGAGTGGTACGAGTTGTAGATAAAAAGGATGGCAGCAGGAAGCGTATATCCCCTATCTGGATCATGCCGGAGCACAGAAATAAAGGCTATGCCCAGCAGGCAATGATTGAAGCTGAAAGGATTTACGGGGAGGATAATTGGTGCCTGGATACGATATTACAGGAGAAGGGTAATTGCTATCTCTATGAGAAACTTGGATATCATAGAACCGGAAAAATTGATAAAATAAGTGAACGCATGGATATAGTGTATTATGAAAAAGATTAAGGCTGGGGATACAACAATGAATAAAGGCTGGTCGGAAAAGAATAAAGAAATACAGAAACTATTGTCAAAAGAAGCCACTTTTGGCGAAGCCATTCGGAAACTGACTGAATTAAGAGAAGAGTTATTTCAACAGATAACCTGGATAGTTGAAGGCTATCCTGATAAGGCTTTTTATCAATTGCCATTTGCGGGAGCAAAAGGATATCACAGCAAAACTCTTGCATACTCCATATGGCATATTTTTAGAATAGAAGATATCGTGGCTCATGAGATGATCGCAGAGGATGAACAGATACTTTTTCGTGAAAAGTATCTTGAAAAGACTGCATCCCCAATCATAACAACAGGTAACGAACTTGAAGGCGAAGAGATTGCTGAGTTTTCAAAGAAGCTGAATGTGAAGGGGCTTTATTTTTATGCAAAGGCCGTAAAGGAATCAAGTGACAAGATACTTCTGCAATTACAATACAAGGATTTGAAAAGGAAGTTTAGCGAAGAAACCAAGCAGAAACTGATAGGCAGTAAGTGTGTCAGTGAGGATGAAAATGCATTCTGGCTGATTGATTACTGGTGTGGGAAAGATGTAAAAGGACTTATCCAGATGCCGTTTTCCCGCCACTGGATCATGCACATAGAAGCAATGCAGCGAATCAAAAACCGGCTTTGCAAGATTGCCAGAAAAGGTATAGATCCGGTTGCAATCTGTGGATTGTCCTGCAATCATTGTTTCCTGGGTGAATGGTGCGGCGGCTGCAGAACAGAGTACAATGCCTGTTCTTTTGCTACTTGCTCCGAAGAAAAGATATGCCCTAACGTAAAGTGCTGTAATGAAAAGGATATAGATGGATGCTACAAATGCAGTGAACTCGAGACCTGTGAGAAAGGATTTTTTGTGCCATCCAATGATGGGGCAAATGCTGCAAAGGCTCAGTCGCTTTATATCAGGAAGTATGGTAAGAAGGAATTCCTGAAAGTCCAGGCAAGACTGCATGAGAAATATGAATTTGAAAAGGTGCAGGAAATCCTGGGACAGGATCATAAAGAGGCACTTCGGATATTGGAAGATAACTGAAGATATAACAAAGGCATTTGGCAGAGTTAAAAAACTTGGTGCAAGGAAAGCGATTGTTATTTCAGATATGGATTTTTATAAAAAGCTTGGTTTTGTTAATTATGCATTGTTTTCTTTTTATTGGAAGACAGAGTGATGCGAGGTGTGGAAAAAGATGGAAAATATATCGTTGATCGAACTTGATGAATCATATCTGCCACAGATGGCAGAGCTTATAAAAGAAGCGTTTGGCGGGGAACCCTGGAATGATGACTGGAGCGATACAAAACAGTTAATTGAATATATGAAGGATATATCAAAGCCATACAATCCACTGAACTATGGCTTATTGATGGATGGTAAACTGGCAGGTATATCTGTTGGAAAGGTTAATCACTGGTGGGAAGGAACAAGCTATGTTATAGAAGAATTCTGTGTCTCTCCAAACTGTCAGGGAATGGGACTTGGTTCGAAATTCTTAGGTCTTATTGAACAAAGTGTTCGTGAAAAAGGAGTGGAAGGTATTTTTCTGCAGACAGATAATGATAAGCCGGCCTACCATTTTTATCATAAAAATGGATTTATGGATCTGGGGACTCATATCAGTTTGTATAAGAGCGTTAGGACTATAGAGAAAAATGCCGTAGAGGACACACCTGATAACGGCTCCGATTTTGCTTCAGATGATGTTGAATACGATATTGCTGATCTGAATGATATACCGGAGCTTGTTCGTCTCAGAATTCTGTATATGATAGATGATTTCGGTTCGATAACTGATGAAGAAAGAGAAGGAATGGAAAAACAGCTTCCGGGATATTTTGAGAGAGAACTGGGGAAGAAGCTGATCGCATTTGTGGCGAGAGCAGAGGGGAGACTTGTAGCGGCGGCATATCTTCTTATTATTGAAAAGCCTGCAAATCCATTTTTCCTTAACGGACTTGATTCGGAGGTTTTAAGTGTATATACGGAAGAAGGGTATCGTGGAAGAGGTATTTGTTCACGGCTTATGAAAAACATGATTGAATATGCCAAAGAACATAAAATAAGCCGGATCGATCTCGTTGCTACCGATGACGGATATCCAATCTATAAAAAACTGGGATTTGAAGATAAGAATCAGAAATATAAGGATATGAGATTAGTGGTTGAAGATTAATCAGCTGAGTTTATTTAATTTTGCGCCGATGAAGCACTTATCGCAATAGTCGAATGCAGGAGAGTTTATTATGATGGATATCGTATTAATAGAACCGATATCGGAATATGCCGAAGATATATGGGCGTTCCGACAGGAGATAATAGATTTTGCCGAGGATAATGACGACCGGTTTGCCGGATGCAGTTCTTTGGGAGACTGCAGGTCAGCTGAGGAATGGATAAATCTGTGCGTACTGATGATATTCAGTGCGCCTGTTCTTTATGATGCAGATGATTTTGTGGGTTGTTTTGTGGATCATTATGCGTTTTGTTCTGTGGATTATAACGCATATTATGAGAAGCAAAAACCGCTTCTCATAATCCTGCGGGACTATAGTCCCTACGGTATCTTATCAAGAAAAACAAATACTCGTTTCACTCGTGCTTGTTTTTCTTCTGATAAGATATATTATTTGGTGAAATGTTCTGTGGAGTATTTACAGATTACTTCACGGATGGTGTCTCAGCTGTAACCTGTCCGGCTCTGTATCTTCCGAAGAATATACCATCATCAACATATTTATCAGCCTGGGAAACCCACATAGGAAACTTTCCGGTATTTATAGCAGTCTGACCGTTAAGCATTCCGGTGTGGAAGGAAATATGTCTGAACTGACGAAGCACGAGCTCCATACGGGTGTAGATGCAGTTCTCTGGCTTCTCATACAACATATCATCAGTAAGTGAATCCAGATAATCCAGAGTCTTCTTCTCAACTTTATCAAGGTATTCGAGAAGCTCCTCGTCTGATAAAACAACGTTCGTTGGATTGTCAGGATTGTCCATTCCGTTTTCGTGAAAATCAGGTTCTTCATAATCGTAAGGATTTATAAACCACTTGTCTGCGGAGTGAAGAGCATGATAAGCCCATCTCCAGCATGGAGCACCGCAGCACAGTGCGTCTCTGTCATATGTCTGAATGGAAGTCTTAATATTCAGAAAATTCGGTAAAACCATATCTTTGATTATCATACATAATTCGTTCATGAGAAATCCTCCTTGCATTTGATTTACTATGATTGTATAATAACACCAAATATAATATCAGTAAAATTGAAATAAATGAACGAATTGTTCAAAAATATTGAATACGAGGAACGGGCACTTTTATATTTAAACGGAGCTTTGATATGACAATTACGCAGTTAAGTACATTTTTAAAGATCACGGAACTAAATAGCTTTTCTGCTGCTGCCGATAGTTTGGGGTATGCACAGTCCACGGTTACAACACAGATCAAGCAGCTTGAGGATGAATTGGGTTGTGTACTATTTGAGCGCCTGGGAAAAACAATCTCACTGACCTCGTCGGGTGAAAGGCTGATAACATATGCTGAAAAGATGCTTCAGCTGGAGCGGGAGATACGACTTGATGTGACGGATGAAGAAAACCCTGCGGGAGTTTTAAAATTGGGTGTATCGGAGTCACTCTGTATAAGCAGATTTCCGCAGATTTTGATGGAGTATAATAAGAATAACCCGCGAACAGAGATCAGAATACAGTTTGTTACGCATGAAAGTATTCCGGATCTTCTGCAGAAGGGTGAACTTGATATGGTTTATACACTTAATCCGCTCTTTGAGGACGAAAGGATTAAGATCCTCCACAAGAAAAGGGAGAAACTGAGATTCTATGTATCTCCTGAGCATCCCATGGCTGATAAAACCATTACTGAAGAAGATCTGAAGGATGTGCCCCTTCTGCTGACCGGACATAACTGTAATTTCAGGCATATGCTGCTTGCCGATCTTGAGGAAAAAGGTATATCACCGAAGATAGTCCTTGAAACGAGCAGTAAAGAAGTTCTGAAACAATTTGCAGAGGGTGGATTCGGAGTGGCGTTCATACCGGAAATGGCAGCGGAAAAAGAAATAAAGGATGGTAAACTGAAGCCCCTTATCTGGAAGGGAAGCGATTTTCCTGTATTTTCACAGGTTTTGATCCATAAGGATAAGCATCAGAACAAAGCAATCAATAGTCTGGTTGATCATATCAGACGGTTGGGATAATACGCCGTTCTGTACGATGTTGTTCATTGATTCCGAATAAGATCAACAAGGTCCGCAAGGTTAAGGAAGGTATGAAGGATTTCGTAAAGCTTGAAAGCTTCAATGAAGGACGTGCCGCTGAGGCAAGAGCCAAGCGCACAAATCAGGCAGCCAACAAGACTTCGGTGAAGACTAATCCTCAGCCAAAAGATACAAGCGCAAGGAAAAAATAAAACTAAAAAAGTTTTTGAATCATTATCGGCGAACAGGCGTCTTGCAATTGTTTTGGGGTATGTATTATAATGATACCGATAACTCTTTTTTTTTAGGAGGGAAGGTTAATGAAAAAATCGTTAAGGGTATTAATGTTACTGGTGGTTGCTGTCATGCTGACTGCATGTGGGAAAGGCAAGGATAATAAGAAGAAAAACAGAACATCTGAATTAAAATATCACTTTGCCACTAAGGAAGAAGCGGCTTCCATCTATCTCTCAAATGATGCGTATTTTGACGGGTTCAGTCAATACGATATTCAGTACAGGACACAGAAAAAGGATGGTACTATTGAGGAGTTAAAGGAATTTGGCGCTGCTCAGATGGAGGATTTTACTGATGAGGAGAAGGCCGGTCTTGAGAAGACATTGGCAGAGATGCAGGCTGACCTTAAGGACAAAGGACTTGAGATTCCTGATATAGGCGAGATAACATTTATCAAGTCTACGCAGAAAGAGGAATGCGGAAGCGGAGCATATACACACGGAACATATGTATTCCTTAGTCAGTATTTTATTAATAATGTAACGTCTGAGAGTGATGTTTACAGAAAAGCCGGCAAGATGCAGCTCTGGCATGAGATATTCCACTGTTTTACGAGAAAAGATTCCGATTTCCGTAAAGATATGTATAAAATAATTCATTTCAAGGTGCAGGATAAGGAGTATGAACTGCCGCCTTCAGTGGCTTCACAGTATATCTCTAATCCGGATGTCGAGCATCATAATGCGTATGCTACCTTCAAGATCGATGGAAAGGATATAGATTGTTATACTGTCCTTATCGCTACCAAGCCTTTTGAGAAGAAAGGTGACAGCTTTATTTCATGCATGGGGACAGCTCTTGTTCCTGTTGACGGCAGTGATACCTATTATCTTCCTGAAGATGCTGAAAACTTCTGGGATATTTTCGGTGGAAATACAGCCTATGTTATTGATCCGGAGGAGTGCCTCGCAGATAATTTCGGATATGCACTTACTTACGGAATGAATGACTGGGATTACATTACCCCTGAAATTATAAAATCCATACTTGATTATCTTTCAAAGTAAAAAAAATTAGGAATCCCTATACAGGGATTCCTAAATCTTTTAACTGCTTAAGCAGACCTTCCTTCTTCTGGCTTCTGTCCGGAAGCTGTGGGAAGTCATAAGCTGCATAATTATTTCCTTCTATGATGAGTGGGCCGTCAGGCGTGATCGCAACGTCCCATCCGATATAACGAACCTGCGGAACAACCTTTGCGGCTTCGCTGACAAGCTTCTTGGCTTCTTCGAAATAAGGAACCTGGAAGCCTTCAAACTTCATACCGGTCATCGGATGTTCTTCTACAATGTCCAGACCTGAGGTATGTCCCGGACCGACTACGATACCGGTATTTATATCTACATGGCAGGCATAGCCGCCATTCTCAAGATTATCAACAAATTTCTTGTTATTTCCGGTTTTAAGAACTGCATAGAGAACGTAGGATTTCTTCTTCCAGTAAACCGTTACCATTCTGAGACAGTTGATGGAATAAGGATAAAGCTCGCTGAGAGCAGGATGCTGAACAACTCTGTCTTCGATGACACCAAACTGGTTATCAGAATTTCGGATGTATTTTACAGCATCGTCAACTGTAGGGAAATCAGGAATGTGGATCAGATCAACACCATGACCACACTCGCCGAGACTTGGCTTGCCGATGATGTATTCTCTTCCCTTGATGAAATCTCTTATATCTTCATCACTGACCACTGAGAGATCCTGAAAATCCCTCTTGATGAAATCTCTGAAGGTGGCATAAAACTGATTCTTGTAATCAAAGATGTTTGTTTTTTCCGGATCATTCATCATCTGATGGAATCTTTTGTTCTTAACACGGGTCATGTAGGTCTTGCGCTGCTTTCCCTTCATATTATAGAACTCGAATATCAGATAATCATGGAAGCCGGCACCGTAACGTACGCCGCACCAGAGCATATCCAGAAGGATGAGATTGCGGCTCTTTCTGCCGGATTTCTTCTTAACTTCATTTACACATTTTGAGATTCTTTTAAGACTGAGTCCGCGGAATATGCGGAGAAGATATTTGAACATAATTTATGCTCCCTGTTTTCATATTATTGTTCAGAAAGTCCCCAAAGCAAAGCATTTCAGAAACACTTCATTGATACTGCTTATGAATATAGCACACAAATCACTAAATGTCTATAATGCGTGCTTTTCTCCGTAAAGCAGTTCTTCAGATACGGCTAATGAGGAGATAATTGTTAATTATCTCCTCAAAAGACTATCATTTTATCGATGGATGCTATATAATACAAATGGATTATTTTGGTCAGTGGATATGATTCAGGGGAAATATTTATGGGAGTTGCAGATTATTTCTTAAATAATTATGTAATGGTTTATGAACTGATGGGGTTGCTTATCATGCTTGAGATAAGTGTGCACATTTCGGAGAAGGACAGGAGGCTGTCGTTTGTTATAATAGCCCTTCTGGCTTTGGAATCTGTTGTCTTTTATCTGGAGAAGTGGACACAGACCTTCGAACATCTGAGTATAATGAGACCGATGCTTACGGCATTTCTGTATTCCATCTATCCGGCTATAATGCTGATCGAGATGATGATCTTCAGCTCAAGGAAGATTTCCGGGAAGAAGCTGCTTCTTCTTGTCCTTCCGGAGCTTATAAGCATACCTCTGTATTTCACATCACAGTGGACACATATAGTCTGCTATTATTCAGAGGATAATCATTATGGCGGAGGACCGCTGAATAACTGGCCTTATATCGTTTTCTGCTTCTATCTTATTGTATTCCTTGTTAATAATGTTATTTTATCCAAGGTTTATTCCAAGGTAAACAGGATCATCGTTTTATTCCTTATCATCGGACCGATGCTGGGAGTTGTATATTATATCTACTTTGATTTCGGAAGGGATTATTCGGAGCTGTTCACATCGGCTATCCTTCTGTTCTTTGTATATAATTACATCAGCATAGCGAGAATAGATCCACTTACATCGCTTCTTAACAGGCAGAGTTATTATAAGGATGCAGATGTTAAAAGGCATCTGATAACCGGAGTGGTTTCGGTTGATATGAATGAATTAAAATACATAAATGATAATTACGGACATGAAGCAGGTGATAAGGCTCTGCAGAAGGTTTCCGATATTCTTGCAAAATATTGCGGTAAGAAAGGTGCTGTATACAGGGTTGGCGGCGATGAATTTATCATTCTGTTTTATGGCGGCGGAGAGGCAGAGGCAAAGAGCTGCATAGAAAAAATGCGTCAAAAACTGGCAGAGACATCATATTCATGTGCCTTTGGATATGCTGAAAAGAAAATGATCGATTCTGTTGAAAGGACCCTTGTTATAGCTGATAAGAGAATGTTTGAAGATAAAGCAGCTATCAAAAAAGCATGCAAAGAAAAGGGTATAACAATCCATATGAGAGATTAAGCCTTTGTAAAGGACTTAAATAACCCACGATGAAAGATACTGGCCGACTAAGTCGGTCAGTTTTTTTGAATGGAAGAAGTTGTGGATAATTGTATCGTATTCGGCCCACATAGGAAGAGTTTTGCAGATGTCCTTCCTGTCACATTCGTAATTCCTGTTTGCCAGGCATGCAACAGGTGAAAGTGACCCCTCCATTACCTCCAAAATATCACCGATGGTATATTCATCGGCAGGACGGCTCAGCTTGTAGCCGCCGCCCTTGCCGCTGGCACCGATAACAAGCTCGGCAGTAACCATATCCTTCATTATTATCTCAAGATATTTTTTTGATATGCCCTGTCTTTCGGCGATATCTTTTAATGGAATATATCCACCGTGTTCATTTTCTGCAAGATCTATCATAACGCGGATCGCGTATCTTCCTTTTGTTGAGATCATATGATTACCCCTCCTCTTTTTGTCTGAGCATTTAGCGCTTGGCCAGCTTTTTGATATAAACACCATAAACAATTTATATCATACATGAAACCTGGTGGTTTCATGGCGGTATATCGGGTCAGTGCAAATGCTCGCGCTTGCCCTGCTTCCCATATACCACATTATATACTGGGTAAATAGGTATTACAAGCCTGTATTTACCGGAGAATGGACAGATGAAAAAAACAATAAAAAAATTTCTCCAAAAACCTATTGACACAGTGGGTAAATGGTGATATTATTGCAACATCAAATCAAGGAGGTGCAAAAATATGAAGAATACATATACTTGGAATTCTGATATGGTCATGTGTTGTCGAATGCAGTTCTCCCGGACATGTAATATGGCAGGGGCGTTTGACGATAGTTTGATGCGCCTCATTACGGATCGATGTTGATCGTGAAGATAGAATACTATGCCATTTGTCCGGGAGCCCAGTAAGAGCTTCCGTTTTTTTATGCTTAGCGGGAAGACAATAACAAAAACCTGGCAAGACCTGAAACCAAAAAACAAAATGAATAATATGGACAAATAAAATAAGAAAGGAATCCCTACAGGGGAATAAATAAAGGTGAATAATATGAGCGATTTAAGATTTGAAACATTACAGTTACACGTTGGACAGGAGCAGGCAGACCCTGCAACAGATTCGAGAGCAGTTCCTATTTATCAGACAACCTCTTACGTTTTTCATAACAGCAAGCATGCAGCAGACCGTTTCGGACTTGCAGATGCAGGAAATATCTACGGAAGACTTACAAACTCTACTCAGGACGTACTTGAGAAGAGAATCGCAGCTCTTGAGGGCGGCAGTGCAGCACTTGCACTTGCTTCCGGAGCAGCAGCAATTACATATACTATAGAAGCTCTTGCAGCAAACGGTGGACATATCGTAGCTCAGAAGACTATATACGGAGGCAGCTACAACCTTCTGGCACATACACTTCCACAGTACGGAATTGAGACAACCTTCGTTGATGCTCACAATCTTGCAGAGGTTGAGGACGCAATCAAGGAAAATACAAGAGCCATCTATCTTGAGACACTCGGTAACCCTAACAGCGATATTCCTGATATTGATGCAATCGCTGAGATCGCACATAAGCATGGACTTCCGCTTGTTATAGACAATACATTTGGTACACCATACCTTATCAGACCTATTGAGCATGGTGCAGACATCGTTGTTCATTCAGCAACCAAGTTCATCGGCGGTCACGGAACAACTCTCGGCGGAATCATCGTAGAAGCAGGCAAGTTTGACTGGAGTGCCAGCGGAAAATATCCTAACATCGCTGCTCCAAACCCAAGCTACCACGGCGTATCATTCTATGACGTTGTAGGACCTGCTGCATTTGTTACATACATTCGCGCAATACTTCTTCGTGATACAGGTGCAACAATTTCGCCATTTAACGCATTCCTTCTTCTGCAGGGTGTTGAAACACTTTCCCTCAGACTTGAAAGACATGCAGAAAACACTAAGAAAGTCGTTGAATTCTTAAGCAATCATCCACAGGTTGAGAAGGTTAATCATCCTTCGCTTCCTGATCATCCGGATCATGCACTCTATCAGAAGTATTTCCCTAACGGCGGAGCTTCAATCTTCACCTTTGATATCAAGGGCGGTAAGGAAGAGGCATGGAAATTCATCGACGGCCTTAAGATCTTCTCCCTCCTTGCAAACGTAGCCGATGTTAAGAGTCTGGTTATCCATCCGGCTTCAACAACCCATTCTCAGCTTTCCGACGCAGAGCTTGCTGATCAGGGTATCAACCAGAATACTATCCGTCTCTCAATCGGAACAGAGCATATCGATGATATCATCGCCGATCTTGAGGCAGGTTTCGCAGCTATCTAAAATAACTGAAGCAGTTTAAGACCGGTTTGACGGTAAACAATGATTAAGACCGGTTATCTCAGATAAAATGATTAAATCCTCCGGCATCACCTACATGGTGCCGGCAGGAAAATAATAAATAAAAATATGGCATTATAATAAAATTAAAAGAAAGAAGGAAAAAGCTATGTCAAATATTTACAAAGGAACACTTGGACTTATAGGAAATACACCTCTCGTTGAGGTAGTAAATATAGAGAAGGAGCTCGGACTCGAGGCAACAGTACTTGTTAAGCTTGAGTATTTCAACCCGGCAGGAAGCGTTAAGGACCGTATTGCAAAGGCTATGATCGAGGACGCTGAGGCTAAGGGACTCCTTAAGGAAGGCTCAGTAATCATAGAGCCAACATCAGGAAATACAGGTATCGGACTTGCAGCTATCGCAGCATCAAAGGGCTATCGCATAATCCTTACGATGCCTGAGACCATGAGCGTTGAGAGAAGAAATATCCTCAAGGCTTACGGCGCAGAGCTTGTTCTTACAGAGGGTGCAAAGGGTATGAAGGGAGCTATCGAGAGAGCTGAGGAGCTTTCTAAGGAGATTCCTAACAGCTTCATCCCTGGACAGTTCGTTAACCCGGCCAATCCTGCAGTTCACAAGGCTACAACCGGTCCTGAAATCTGGAAGGATACAGATGGTAAGGTTGATATCTTCATCGCAGGTGTAGGTACAGGCGGAACAGTTACAGGAACAGGCGAGTATCTTAAGGAGCAGAATCCTGAGGTTAAGGTTGTTGCTCTTGAGCCGGAGGATTCACCAGTTCTTTCAGAAGGCAGAGCAGGTGCTCACAAGATTCAGGGAATCGGCGCAGGCTTCGTTCCTGATGTACTGAATACAAATGTATTTGACGAAGTATTCAAGGCTTCTAACCAGGATGCCTTTGATACAGCCAAGCTTCTTGCCAAGAAGGAAGGCATCTCAGTTGGTATCTCTTCAGGCGCAGCTCTCTTCGGAGCTATCACTCTCGCCAAGAGACCTGAGAATAAGGGCAAGACCATCGTTGCACTTCTTCCTGACAGTGGCGACAGATATTATTCGACTGCGCTCTTTACAGAGTAGACTCATATAATTATAAAGCATGGGCATATATTTCTCGGCGTGCTAAGATTTGTATGATTTTAAGCAAATCCCGCAATACTTCGAAATATATGTCCATGCTTTTTTATACCGATATGCTATGAACAAACGTCAATTATAAATATATTTGTCATAAAACTTAATTTTTTATAGCATATGACATAAATAACTTGCATCAAAAAGAAAAATGCAATATACTACGAAATTGCGATGCTTTAGCGCGGCAAAGTGCCGGCGCATAAAAGACTATATGTAAAAAAAGGTAAGGGAAGTAAAATGGAAAAAGTTAAGAAGTTTCTAAAGAGGAAGGATATTGAATTCTCACTCAAAAGGTACGGAATCGATGCACTCGGAGCTATGGCACAGGGACTTTTCTGTTCGCTCTTAATCGGTACCATCATTAATACCATCGGTACCCAGCTTGAGATCGGATTTCTGACCAAGAGTGTTGCTACTATTTCCGGTACAGATTACACTGTTGGCGGTCTTGCAATGGCAATGAGCGGAGTCGCAATGGCGATTGCAATCGGATATGCGCTCAAATGTCCGCCACTCGTTCTTTTCTCTCTGGCAACCGTAGGTTTCTCGGCAAATGCACTCGGAGGCGCCGGTGGACCTCTTGCAGTTCTTTTCATTGCTATAATTGCCGCTGAGATCGGTAAAGCCGTTTCAAAGGAAACAAAGATTGATATTCTTGTAACACCGCTTGTGACTATCGGTGTCGGTGTATTTCTCTCATGGCTTATTGCTCCTCCGATCGGTAAGGGCGCAAATGCAGTCGGCGATCTCATAATGTGGGCTACGGATCTTCAGCCGTTTCTTATGGGTATTTTCGTTTCAGTTATTGTTGGTATAGCACTTACACTTCCGATTTCTTCTGCGGCTATCTGTGCGGCTCTTTCGCTCACAGGACTTGCAGGTGGTGCGGCCGTTGCAGGCTGCTCTGCGCAGATGATCGGCTTCGCTGTTATTTCCTTTAAGGAAAATAAGTGGGGCGGACTTGTTTCACAGGGTATCGGTACATCAATGCTTCAGATGCCAAATATCGTTAAGAATCCTCGTATCTGGATCGCTCCTACACTTGCATCTGCCATTACGGGACCTCTTGCAACATGTGTTTTTCATCTTAAGATGAACGGTGCTGCTATTTCTTCGGGAATGGGTACCTGCGGACTTGTAGGCCAGATCGGTGTTTATACAGGCTGGACAAATGACGTAAATGCAGGAATTAAGAGCTCTATAACAGCATTTGACTGGACAGGACTTATTCTTATATCATTTGTTCTTCCTGCAATTCTTTCGCTTATTATTCATTTTGGCGTTAAGAAGCTCGGATGGGTTAAGGACGGAGATATGAAGCTCAGCTGATGATCCGGGAAAACGTCATACAAACGTCAGACAAAAGAATCAATAATATAAAATAAATCAAAGGGTGAATGTAAAGTGGCCGGAAAGAGAAAAAAGGATCATAAGAGACTGATAATAATACTTATAGTGATCACACTTGTATTTATCTGGGGAAACAGCATGATCCCGGGAAGCCTCTCTTCGGAGATGACGGAGTGGCTTAAGGATGTTCTGGGCAGGATACTTCCGTTCTTTAAGGGCGGCGGAACCGAATCGGGTGGACATATCCTCAGGAAGGCTATGCATTTTACCGAATATTGTATACTCGGCATGGAATTTACATGCCTCAAGAATAACAGCAGGAAGCTCGATAACTGCAAAGTTATCCTTCTGGGTATACTTGCGGCGATGATAGATGAGACCATACAGCTGTTTACTCCCGAAAGGGCAGGAATGCTGCAGGACGTCTGGCTTGATACCGCAGGTTTTGTGACAGGATTTGTTTTGATCACAGTCATTCATAAGCTGAGAGCATGATGAATTTTAAGCTTTGGAAAGTGGTTTTTCATAACGTATAAAGTTATGTAAAGTGACGACCTGATTTTCCCGAAAAATGGCTTAAAATAAGCGAAAAATCGAAGTTTTCACTTGACAAAAAGCTGTCTTTTGATTATAAATGTATATGGACGTTGGTTCATTTATATAACTTGGGGTTCCAAGTATTTTATATTGAGGAGGACATTTTAAATGAACAAGACAGAATTAGTAGCAGCAATCGCTGAGAAGGCTGACATTAAGAAGGTTGATGCAGAGAAGGCACTTAAGGCTTTCACTGAAGTTGTAGCTGCAGAGCTTAAGAAGGGTGAGAAGGTTCAGTTAGTTGGTTTCGGTACATTTGATGTACTTGAGAGACCTGCAAGACAGGGACGTAACCCAAGAACAGGTAAGTCTATGAAGATCAAGGCTTCTAAGGCTCCTAAGTTCAAGGCTGGTAAGGCTTTAAAGGATTCTATCAACTAATCTATAGATGACAGGATTAATGAAGGATGCAGCACGAACGTGTTGCATCCTTTATTGATTTTTAGGAATAGTAGACAGATACAGAGATATATCCGAAGGCGTATTATGTTACAATTGAGGATATATATATGTATTTGAGCATTAGTATAAGGAGTTGCATATGAGACTTGATAAATACTTAAAGGTGTCGCGTCTGATAAAGAGGCGTACAATAGCTAATGAGGCCTGCGATGCCGGAAGAGTCAGTGTTAACGGAAAGCCTGCAAGAGCATCCTATGATGTGAAGGTGGGCGATGTGATCGAGATTTCCTTTGGTGATAAGTCCGTTAAAGCTGAGGTTACGGCTATAATGGAAACAACGAAGAAGGAAAATGCCGCAGAAATGTTCAAATATCTGTAAAAACAGACTGCGCTAAGGGATTTTTATCTGCTTTTAGTGCGATATGCGGCTGTTGTAAGCATATTTTTGATAAAAAGCCTTAATTTTATGTAAATAGTAGTTGAAAATATTATGTAAAGTTGATATTATTATTTTGTGTTTTTCTTTTTTGATTGCGTAAAATCGCGTATAATAGGGAAGCACAGAACAGATTAAATGTAACAGATAGTCATTGTGGGGTTGTATGAGCAGACAGAGGACAATCTCTCGGGCAAAGCGCGAGAGGATGATACAAAAACAGCATACCAGACGTATTCAGGAGTCACACAGACAGTATCGTAACATGAGAAGGGGTAAAAAGCAGTCAAAGCTGGGTATCCTGCTTATTATTGCGGCACTTCTGCTGGTTTCTGTTGTAACGACTGTCAGAGCATATGATCTTCATGTTAAGGCTGAAGAGCTTACTGTTACGCAGAAACAGCTTGAAACAGAGCTTACAACTGTTAAACAGAAGAAGACTGATCTTGAGCAGCAGCAGAAATATATGAAGACTAGAAAATACATCGAGGATGAGGCTAAAGATAAGCTTGGACTTGTTTATCCGGACGAGATAGTGATCAAACCACGAGAGGATTAGAGCGGTTAACAAACTTAAAGTTAACCGCTTTTTGCGTACTGAGCGAGTCATACACAGGCGAAGCATGTGCAGGGAATAGCTTCAGCCGACCGCATGCCTGCATGCATGGACGGCTGGTGCTATTCCCGGCACATGTGCCGCAGGCACATGTATATGACGAGCGTGCGACAGTCAATGACACTGCATGTGTCATTGACTGCATACAGAAGAGGCAGTAAATGAAATTTGTAGAAAGTGTCGAAAAATATATAGATGACAACTCACTCCTTGAAGATGGCGACGGTATAGTGATCGGGCTGTCCGGAGGGGCTGATTCGGTGAGTCTCCTGCTGGCACTGACGGCTCTCCGGGACAGGAGGAAATACCATCTGGCAGCCGTACATCTTAATCATATGATAAGAGGCGAAGAGGCAGACAGAGACGAGGCTTTTGCGAGAAGACTCTGCGAGGAAAGAGAAGTTGAATTTATAAGTTTCAGGGAGGATATCCCGAGGATTGCAGCTGAGAAAGGACAGAGCGAGGAGGAAGCAGGAAGGATCATCCGCTACGAACTGTTTGAACAGGTGAGGATCGATAAGGGATTCCGGAAGATAGCTGTTGCACATAACAGAAACGACCTTGCTGAGACGGTTCTCTTTAATATGGCAAGGGGGAGCAGCCTGAAGGGACTGTCAGGTATTTCTCCAAAGAGAGGCTGTATCGTCAGACCACTTCTGGGACTGACCAGAGAAGAGATAGAGGCATACCTGGAGAGTGAAGGTCAGGACTATGTCACTGATTCCACAAATGCAGGTACCGAATATTCGAGAAATCTCATCAGACATGAAATACTTCCGAAGCTTTCGAGGCTGAACAGTGAGGCGGCTGTTCATATTGCCAGAGCGGCCGAGGATGTGAATGAGATATATTTATATGTGGAAGAAGAGGCCGGAAGGGTTAATATCAGTCGTATCGGGAATAGAGATGAGGCTGAAATAAGACTGGCCGATGTAAAGGATAAGATGACGCTTGTGCGTTACGAGGTTTATCTCAGAGCCATGGAGAGCCTTGCGGGCAGACGTAAGGATATAACCAGAATGCATTTAAGCCTGATCGATGAACTTACAGGCCTTCCAAATGGCCGCAGTCTTGATATGCCGTACGGTATCACTGTCAGGAAGAGCTATGATAAACTGATATTTGATAAGAAGGAGCAGACCGGTACGAAAATGAAAGATGATACCGGAGAAGAAGTGCTTCAGGATGAAACAATCTGTGAAAGCCAGGTATGTATAAACGGCGACGGCAGATATTTACTTGGCGACGCTGTATTTGATGTAAAAATACTGGATTACTCGGAAAATATACAGATTCCGAGGGATGAATATAATAAAATATTTGATTATGACAGAATTTGTGGTAATCTGTGTTTTAGGTATGCTGAGCAGGATGACTTTATCATGGTGACAGTCGACGGGCATAAGAAGCTCTCGAGAGTATTTACTGATAAGAAGATCGATCGTGAGAAGAGAAAGAGAGTGCCGGTGCTTGCGTGCGGTAATGAGGTTATCTGGGCCGTGGGAGTCAGGTTCAGCGAAGGCTTTAAGGTAAACAGTTCAACTAAGAGGGTTATGATTGTTAATTATATAGATTTTCCGGAGGAAGGATAATGAATACTAATTTTGATGTAATGATCAGTCAGGAAAAACTTGAAAAAAGAATAAAAGAAATGGCTGCTGAGCTTGATAAGGAATATGAAGGCAGGACAGTGCACCTTGTCGGAATACTCAAGGGAAGCGTTATGTTCATGAGCGAGCTTGCCAAGAACATGAAGTCAGAACTCACAATGGATTTCATATCAATCTCAAGCTATGGGGACGGAACGAGTTCGTCAGGTATCGTTCGTCTGAATAAGGATCTTGATGAATCCATAGAAGGCAGAGATGTCGTGATCGTTGAGGATATTGTTGATTCGGGAAGAACACTTTCCTATGTAAGAAGGATGTTTGAGGATAAGGCACCTAAGAGTCTTAAGATAATCACTCTTCTTGATAAGCCTGACAGAAGAGTTGTGGACTGTAAGGTTGAGATGTCCGGCTTCGTTATCCCGGACAAGTTTATTGTCGGATATGGACTTGATTATGCTCAGAAATACCGTAATCTGCCATATATCGCTGTTGTCAGCTGAGAGAATAAAGGTGAATGAACCTATAAAATATTAAGGAGTTATATCAAATTATGAAACAAAAGGCATACAGGGGGCTGGGGATATATTTCTTCCTGCTGATAATCGGAATAGTGTTATATTACATTATTTCCAACAGCGGTGCGGAGATTTATACAGCATACAGTAATGATAATCTGAAGGATGAACTGAAGAAAGGACTCGTGGCAGAGGTCGAGATCCAGCAGAACAGTGAGATACCGACAGGTACGGTCTATGTCACCTATGATGATGGCTCGCAGATAGTATTCTATACGGCAGATGTTAAGGATACGCAGAAGATATGCGAAGACCACGCAAAGGATGATGTAACGGTTCAGCTGGATGATGTAAAGCGTCCGAGTCTGTTCCAGAAGCTTGCACCTTATATATTTGCCGTGATCCTGGCGCTTATAATACTGATGGTGATCATGGGGCAGAGCGCTTCGGCCGGCGGAAACAGCAAGCTTATGACCTTCGGCAACAGCCGCGCCAAGAAGGACGTTCATACCGGAATTAAATTCAAGGACGTTGCGGGACTTGTTGAAGAGAAAGAAGATCTCTCAGAGGTTGTTGATTTCCTCAAGAATCCTGCAAAATATAATAATATGGGTGCACGTATTCCAAAGGGAATACTTCTCGTAGGCCCTCCGGGAACAGGTAAAACTCTCCTTGCAAAAGCAGTATCGGGTGAGGCGGACGTTCCGTTCTTCTCTATTTCAGGATCTGATTTTGTGGAAATGTTTGTCGGCGTAGGTGCCAGCAGAGTAAGGGATCTCTTCCACGAGGCGAAGAAAAATGCACCTTGCATGATATTTATCGATGAGATTGATGCGGTTGCAAGAAGAAGAGGTACAGGTCTCGGCGGCGGTCACGACGAAAGAGAGCAGACTCTCAATCAGCTCCTTGTTGAGATGGACGGCTTCGGAGTTAACCAGGGTATAATAGTTCTTGCAGCTACAAACAGAGTGGATATACTTGATCCTGCCATACTTCGTCCGGGACGTTTCGACCGTAAGGTTATGGTTCACAGGCCGGATGTCAAGGGTCGTGAGGATATTCTTAGGGTTCATACAAGAAACAAGAAACTGGGCGATGACGTTGATATACATGAGATTGCAAGAACAACAGCCGGTTTTGTAGGTGCAGATCTTGAGAATCTTATGAACGAATCTGCAATTGCTGCGGCAAAGGAAAACAGAGGCTTTATCACGAAGGCTGATGTTGATAAATCATTTATAAAGGTCGGAATAGGTACCGAAAAGAGATCAAGACTTGTTCCTGAAAAGGAGAAGAGGATCACGGCTTATCACGAGACCGGCCATGCGATACTTTTCCATGAGCTTTCGGAGGTCGGACCTGTTCATACTGTTTCGATAATACCTACAGGTGTCGGCGCAGCGGGCTATACCATGCCGCTCCCTGAGAATGATAATGTATTTAATACACGTAAGAAGATGCTTCAGACCATCATGGTCGATTTTGGAGGAAGGATCGCTGAGGAACTGATCTTTGATGACATCACTACAGGCGCATCACAGGATATCAAGCAGGCTTCACAGACAGCCAGAGAGATGGTTATCAAATATGGCTTTTCTGAGAAGGTCGGACCTATCAATTATGAGGCCAATGATGAAGATGAGGTATTCCTCGGCAAGGATCTCGGACACGCCAGAAGCTATGGAGAGGCCGTAGCGGCGGATATTGATTCCGAGGTCAAGAGGATCATTGATGAGTGCTACAAGGCTGCCAAGGCCATTATAGTGAAAAATATGGATGTTCTTCACAGGTGCTCAGAGCTTCTTATAGAAAAAGAGAAGATCACTGGTGCTGAGTTTGAGGCACTGTTCAGTGAAGCATAGGATAAATAAAGTGATAATGATGCAGAAATGCCCCGCTTTTGCGGGGCGTTTTTCATTAGATGAATTATCAATGATGCGATTGTATAATTAATTATGATTTTTGCGCAGATTTATCAGGTATGAAAATTATTAAGGAATTATTAAGTCTGCACAAATTGGCTTAAAAATCACACGCATTTTCATGACTGTTTTTGTGCGATATTTACAATACACGGGTTATCCATGAGCAAAGTGCACAAAAACCTGGGCGAAAAAGTTCACATAACATACCCTGTTTGGCAAAATGCACAAAAATGCACATAAAAAAAACTGTTTTTTGTGAACACTTTTCAACGTATTTGCATATAATAACACTTGTAACCCCCCAATACATTATATAGTTTTTTGCTACACCCCATAAGTAACAAAATACCTTCTCCGAAAGAGCTTGCCGCAAGAACGGCAGGCTCTTTTACCGTTTAGGGGTAAATGAAAGAATCCTGATGAGGGAGACTGTCGCCCGGTCGAGCCGGATAAACTGCTGTTATTCGGCTGAGTCGGATATGCTGCTGTATTTTCTTGGGGTGACACCGTATTTTGCCTTGAAGCTGCGGATGAAATATGAAAGATTGTCGAAGCCGACACTTTCGCATATATCAAGAACACTTCCGTCGGACTGCGTAAGCATTCTGGCTGCTATCGTCAGCCTGTAATTCTTTAGATAGTCAATAAAGGAAGTGTGAAAGGTCTTCTTGAAGCTCTTCATAAAATAAGATGGAGAGCATGAGGTGATCTCCGCCATATCATCGATCGTAATATGATCGGCATAATGTAATTCTACATATTTGATAACTGACTTCATTGATTCCAATGATTTCATGCTTTTGATCGCCGGCTCCCTGAGCCGGCATTTATTTTCCAGAACATAGAGCAGCATGAAAAGCTGAGCCTTTATGTACAGTGCTTCGCCGTGCGGCTTTTCGGCACCGGCCCTGTCGCAGTTGTCCAGTATTTCGATAATCTCTTTATAATGAGGGACTCCCGAATGAAAATGAACCGGAACAGATGTGTTTCCGGAAAAAAGCGGCATCAGGTAATCCCTGGAGCAGGTGTCAGCCTGCTTGGATAGAAGTATTCCGGGATTAAATATGATATTTTCATATTCCATACGCTCGGTATTATCCGAGGTGTAGATTGAATGCAGCTGCCCCGGCAGAATGATGATGACAGAACCCTCTGCTACGCAGAATTCGTTCAGATTGACCGAGATGCACCCGGTTCCCTTCTTTATATATACGATCTCCATCTCATCGTGCCAGTGGAGCGGCACGGTTTTGAAATCGAGCGGTATTGTGCAGATATATGTAACGAACGGAAAGCTGATCTCGCCGTGCGTCTTTTTCTCCTGATAATTCTCGTATTGTGCAATATTCATGCATTTTCTCCTTATTATATAAATATGCGCTTTCGTTTTAGCTGCGAAGTAGAACAATAATATCCTAATATAAGAGAATTATATCATTAAAAATACGTATTTCATAGTGTAATTGCAAGAGTTTCGTAAAAAATGGATAGGATTGTGTTAAAACACAATTTTATAAAACAAGAAATATTTACCTCCCTGCGCTATATTTGTCATATAGGAAAGAGGTGCTGAGGCACTAACGAAAACATATTTAAGATTTTTCTGGGAGGAAACAAAAATGTCATTGAAAGAAACTATTGAATCAAAGCTTCAGAAAACTATCAAGGATAGTACAAATGAGGAACTTTACATCGCACTCCTCAATTTCGTAAAGGAACAGGCGAAGGCTAAGGAATCAAATGAGGGAAAGAAGAAACTCTACTACATATCTGCAGAGTTCCTGATCGGTAAGCTTCTCTCAAATAACCTTATCAACCTTAAGATATATGATGAAGTTAAGAAACTGCTTGCTGAAGAGGGCAAGTCACTCGCTGAGATTGAAGAGCTTGAGCTTGAGCCGTCACTCGGTAACGGCGGTCTCGGAAGACTTGCAGCATGCTTCCTTGATTCTATCGCAACACTCGGACTTAACGGCGACGGAGTAGGACTTAACTATCACTATGGTCTGTTTAAGCAGGTATTTGAAAATAATCTTCAGAGAGAGACTCCGAACCCATGGATCACAGAAAACAGCTGGCTTAACAGAACCGAGACTTCTTATACAATACATTTTGGCGGCTTTGATGTTCAGTCACGCCTCTATGATATCGACGTACTCGGTTATGAGAATCGTACAACAAAGCTTCATCTGTTCGATATTGAAAGCGTAGATGAGAGCATTGTCGGTGAGACCATTGATTTCGATAAGGAAGACATCAGAAAGAACCTTACACTTTTCCTTTATCCTGATGATTCCGATGATAAGGGCAGGATCCTTCGTGTATATCAGCAGTATTTCATGGTGGCAAATGCAGCATATCTTATCCTTGATGAGGCTGTTATGCGCGGAAGCAACCTCCATGACCTTGCTGATTATGTAGCAGTTCAGATCAATGATACACATCCTTCAATGGTAATCCCTGAGCTTATTCGTCAGCTTCAGGAGAGAGGCATCCTTATGGACGAGGCTATCGACATCGTTTCAAAGGTTTGTGCATATACAAATCACACTATCCTTGCTGAGGCTCTTGAAAAGTGGCCGATCTGGTTCCTTGAGAAGGCTGTTCCACAGCTTATGCCTATCATCCGCGAGCTTGACAACCGCGTAAAGAAGACAGTTAAGGACGAGAGCACATATATCATCAAGAATGGCCTTGTACATATGGCTCATATGGACATTCATTACGGCTATAGTGTAAACGGTGTTGCATTCCTCCATACGGAAATACTTAAGAACGAAGAGCTGAACAACTTCTACAAGCTTTATCCTGAGAAGTTCAACAACAAGACAAACGGTATTACCTTCCGCCGCTGGCTTATGTCATGCAATCCTGAGCTTACTGAGCTTATCACAGAGCTTATCGGTGAGGGCTGGAAGAAGGATGCATCAGAGCTTGAGAAGCTTCTTGCATATAAGGATGATGAACTTGTTCTCGGAAAGCTTCTTACTGTTAAGGATGAGAAGAAGTCAATGCTTGCTCAGTACTTAAAGGAGACTCAGGGAATCGTTGTAAATCCTGATTCAATCTTCGATATCCAGGTTAAGAGACTTCATGAGTACAAGCGTCAGCAGCTCAATATGCTTTATGTAATAGATAAATATTTTGAAATAAAGGCGGGACTGAAGCCGTCTATGCCTATAACAGTATTTTTCGGTGCGAAGGCTGCACCTGCATATACTATCGCCAAAGATATTATTCATCTGATCCTCTGTATGCAGCAGATCATAGCAGCCGATCCGGAAGTATCTCCGTACCTCAGCGTAGTTATGGTTGAGAACTATAACGTAACACTGGCTGAGAAACTCATCCCTTCCTGCGATATCTCGGAGCAGATCTCACTTGCTTCCAAGGAGGCTTCCGGAACCGGAAATATGAAGTTCATGCTTAACGGTGCTGTTACACTCGGCACAATGGATGGAGCAAATGTTGAGATCTGTGAGCTTGTTGGCGTAGATAATATCTACACCTTTGGTGAATCCTCAGATGATGTAATTGCACGTTACGCAAGAGGCGATTACTCAGCAAGATCATATTATGAAGGAAATGCTTCGATCAAGCGCGCTATCGATTTCATCGTCAGCGATACAATGCTTGCAGTAGGCTGCGAGGAGAACCTCAGAAGACTTTATGGTGAGCTTATCAATAAGGACTGGTTCATGACCTTCCCTGACTATGAGTCTTACAAGGCTGCAAGAGAAAAGGCATACAGCGACTATGAGGATCGTACAGAGTGGGCTAAGAAGATGCTTGTAAATATCGCTAAGGCAGGATTCTTCTCATCAGACAGAACTATCGACCAGTACAATAAAGAAATCTGGAAGCTTGATATCGAAGAGACAGAAGACGAAATTAAAAAGAAAATAGCATAATTTTGTAAACATATACCTTCCCCCTAGAGCAGGTGGCATACGCCACCTGCTTTTTCCTGTTGATGTATGTTATATTCCTCGGAAATATACTATAATTGTGCTTAAACCGAGGAATATAATTCTTGAACCGATGGAGATATCGTGTTATAATCCTCGGTAAAAGCATAAAAAGTATAATAAATCGAGGATTATAATTATGAACAAAAGCGCGATTGTTGGTAGAGAACATGAAATTAGGAAGCTTAATGAGCTTTATGAAAGTAAAGATGCTGAGCTTGTGGCAATATATGGTCGAAGAAGAGTTGGAAAAACTTTTCTTATAGATGAGGTGTTTGAAGATAGAATATGTTTCAGACATTCAGGTTTATCTCCTGCAGGTGATGAAGAGGAGAAAACAGAAAGTAAAAGAAAAAGCAGAATGAAAGCTCAGCTCGAACATTTTTACAGATCTTTGATCAAGTACGGTTCTAAAGCTGAAATAGCTCCCAGATCATGGATAGAAGCTTTTTATATGTTGGAGGATCTGCTTGCTGAAAAACTTGATAGGTCTGGTAGAGTAGTGGTATTTATTGATGAAATACAGTGGCTCGATACTCCTAGAGCCAAGTTTATGACTGGGTTTGAAGCATTTTGGAATGGCTGGGCATGTCATAAAAAAAATGTAATGGTTGTTATCTGTGGAAGTTCCAGTTCCTGGATTCTAGATAATATGATTAATAACCATGGGGGATTATATGGAAGGGTTACTTATGAAATGAAACTATCTCCATTTTCGCTATATGAGTGCGAGAAGTTTTTTGAATCCAGGGCAGTGAATATGTCGCGATATGACATTGTTCAGGCATACATGACGGTTGGCGGAATACCATATTATTTAAAATATTTTGAGAAGAATTTGAGCCTACCACAGAATATCGATAGAATATTTTTTGCAAAGAATGCTATTCTAAAAGATGAATATAATAGGTTGTTTTCATCATTATTTACTAATCCTGAAATCATGAAATCTATTACTGCCGCCTTGAGCACTAAAAGGAGGGGGCTGTCTCGAAAAGAACTAACAGATTATGTTGGTATTACAGATGGAGGAGATTTATCAAAACAGCTAAAGGCATTGATTAATGGGGATTTTATTACAGAGTATTGTTCTTTTGGAAATGGAAAAGAAACTTTGTATAAGCTTACGGATCCATTTTGTAACTTTTATCTTGAATTTATGAAAAAGAGCAAGAGTGCAGGAAAGAAAAATTGGATCAATATTGAAAAGTCTCCACAAGTCAGAACATGGAAGGGTTATGCCTTTGAAAATGTTTGTTGGAACCATATAGATCAGATTAAGGCATCGTTAGGTATTAGTGGAGTTGTTACTACAGAATCATTATGGTCCAAAAGAGGTTCAGAAGATACAAATGGAACACAGATTGATCTCATTGTTGTCAGAAATGATAATGTAGTGAATATGTGTGAAATTAAGTTCTATAGCAATGAATTTGATGTTGATAAAGAGTATCACCTTGTTTTAGATAAAAGAAAGAGTCTTCTTCAGGAGATGATTCCGAAAAAAGCTGTGGTTCATAGTACACTCATCACTACTTTCGGGGTTAAACGGAGTGGTTATTATAGTGATTTTGTTAATGTTATTTCAATGGACGATTTGTTTAAATGATGTTATTTATAGCCACGAAACATGTTTGAAATCGGTTCACGGCTAAAAATAACAGTATTTTACTGAGATTAATGAAAAGGTATAAACTGGAGGAATGGTTTGATGAATGTTTTTAACGTTATACCAATTGGCTTCTTTAATCCTCTTGCAAGTGGTAGTAATAATAAAATATATGCAGACTGCCTTCAGGTGATATATGGGGAATATGATCGCGAGATTACATTTAAGATGGACCGTGAGAGACTTCGGGATGCCGTGGCGGCATATCTGATAGACAATCATATAGAGAGTATTGCGGATATTCAGGAAACCTCTTATTCTGATATTGCGTCACAGATTCTGCGAAAGCTTTCAAGTCCGGAAATAGGTTGGCTTGAAGAGGAAATAGACGGTGCGACATATGGAAGAAATATTATCATGACTGAGCAGGGGCTTATGCTGGCTGACCTGCTTAACAGATTGGAAAAACCTGAAAAGTCAGAATTCTCGAGTTATATATATAATATTTACAATACACTATCTAATACATCACAGTGGGAAGAAGATATTTATGTTGATGTACTTCTAAATGTATATAAAAATGCAAAGGGGCTTTCAAAAGATTTAAAAACACTTGCCACTTTCATTAAGAAGATTATAGAGAGAATGATTCATGAGGAAACTTTTGAAAGCCTTACGGAGAATCTTCTGGATTATTTCAATGGTGACTTTATTAAAGAATATTCGCGCCTGACTAAAAGACAAAGTATTAGGACGTTCAGAAGAATAATACTCCAGAAGCTTTCTGAACTAAGAAGAGAAGAGATAATTGAGCGACTGATAGATGGATGTAGGGCAGAGGAGAAAATGACAAGAGAAGGAGCAGAGGATCGTGTTGAAGAGTTGATATCAAATACGATAAGATTTCTAGATTCGGATTATGACAGGATTATGTCTGATATAAAGCATAAGATAAATGTTTATCTTCAGGTTGCGGTTGGCAGAGCTCGATTCATCAGAAATAAAGAAGAAAATATCAGAGGTGATATAGAGGAAACTATCAGGATAATCAGTGAAGAAATGAAGAATGGAGATATCAGAGATGAAATTCCGGATGAAATGCGGGGACTTTTTACATTTACTGACAATCTGTTTATAGATCTTTCATCGATTTCATATCCGAGAAGAAGTCAGAACATAAAAGAAAACAGCCTTCAGGAGGAAGTTGTTATCACGGATGAAGATATAGAACGTACGAGAGCAGAGTTTGAAAAAGAAATTGAAGATGCTTATGCTAAGGATAAGATGGCAGTATTCATGAAGAACATAACAGGTATTACGGGCTGTGCTTCTGCTGAGGATTTTCCTATGGAAGAGAAATCAGAACTGCTTCGAACACTTTCGGCCGTTTCGTATGCCGAGGAAAACGGGTTCAGTATAGAACCCCTGGAGGGCTATATAGAAACCGACAAGATGTTACTCAGAAGGTTTAAGGTTAAGAGGAAATAGCAATGGAAATAAACGGATTTGAAAATGACTGGGAAGGGCTTACGTCCGGTGAAAAGGCGATGTTCCAGAAATGCGTAAGGATTCTGCTTAAAAAGACATTTGTAGTATATGATAAAGACGAAGAGGGGAAGAAAGAATACTTTTTTATATCCAAACGTGCCGATATATTCAGCAGGTATCTTGCACCAATCGGATATGATGTGGTAGTGGACAGAGACAATAAGATAATTATGCTTCATAATACGGTTAGTGCGGGTGAATCCTCAAAAATGCAAATAAACCGATGTAATCTGTCTCTTGCGGACAGTATTGTGCTATGCGTACTTTTTACACTCTATGCGGATCGTGTCAGAACGGGTAGTCTCGCAGAGTCAATTATAGTGACTATAACAGATCTGAGATTCCAGTTTGAAAAATATCAGGTGCAGGACAGAATAGATAAAAAGGGTATTCTTGCAGATTCGCTGAATAAACTTGAGAAATACAACCTGATAGAAATGGATGGCAGATTGGGAGATGCAGATGCCAGGATAAAAATATTTCCATCGATACAATTTGCTCTCAGTTCGAACGAATTCCATAACTTTGCCAAGCAGGCTGAGAAGCGAATGTTTACGAAGGATCTTCAGAACAGGGATATTGAATTGGAAAATGAAGACGGAGAGGATATAGATGAATCTGATGAGTGAACTAATAAAAGTGACGGATAGAAAAACTGCTACAAGAATAAGGCTTATTAATTGGTCTAAATTTCAGGATATTACTATCAATTTGGAAGGATCAACATTGATCACTGGGGTTAACGGAACGGGCAAGAGTACGATCCTTGATGCAATGACATATCTGCTGACGGGTAATAAGAGATTCAATATTGCAGCCGGTGACAGGGATAGAACCGTAAAGTCATATGTCAGAGGCGATACCCAGAGTGAGGGCGAATACAGATATCTCAGAAGCGGAGCAGTTACCGCTTATATTGCGATGGAATTCTGGTTGCCTATTGAAAATACATTTATTGTTGGCGGTGTCTGCATAGAATCCATGAATGAACAGGATTGTAAGACCGGTGCATGGTTTGTTGAAAAAGATGTTACGTTAGATGATTTTGAATTCTGTTATACAAATGATGGAAAGTTTTACACACACAGCAAGAGCAATCTTCTTATTAATGGCAAACGTCTTAAGAATAAGGATTATCTGGGCGAGGAAAGAGGAGTAGAGAAACTTCTCAGAGCCCTTGGACTCAGATGTGATGTCGCTAAATATAGATCAAAGCTTGTTAAAATGATGGCATTCAAGCCTGAAAAGGATATTGATAAGTTTATCAGAGAAGCAGTACTGGATCCGGGTAAGATTAGTTCACTTTCTGAGATAAAGGAGCAGAAGAATCAGTTTGAGGAACTGAGAAGAATTTATAAAGAACTCGAAGAAGGGAAGAAAAAACTTGAAGAGATAGAAGAAAGGACTCAGGAGTATGAGCGAAGGAAGGATATTTATGACGTAAGAAGTCTTGTTTATGATTATCAGAAAATACCGATTACTGAGGAAAAGATAAATGATCAGAGCCGTGCACTTGAGTACCAGGAGATAAGACTCAAAGAACTTAAAAATGAAAAGGAAAGACTTAAAAATGACGAAAAACTTGCCCTTGATAGATATACAGCAGCAATAAATAACGATGTGCTGACAGGAATGAAGAATACACTGGATGCACTGGGGCGTCAGATTGAGGAGTGCGGAAGGAATCTTGGAGCTGCTGAAGGAGAGAAGGAAAAACTCTTAGAACTTCAGTCCATATTTGGAGACATCAGGGATATCGTGTCTCTTGATGATGCGGACGAGAAAACATTGTCACAGATAGGGGATGCTACTGAGAGTGAAACTGATGGGAGAACTGCGATTCAGAACCTGCGTGAGGCGGTGAAGAACGTTGAGGAACAGATTGGCGGCGAATACTATCAGTGTAAAAATCAAAGAGAAGAGCTTATTAAGGAACAGTTAGATGTTAATGAAAACATTCAGAAATTGAAAAGTGAAAAGGTTATATATCCTAATGAAGCTGAAACTGCCAAGCAGACTATAATTCGTGAGTTCGAGAAAAAAGGAATCGAGTGTGGGAAAGACTGTAATGTAAGATTTCTGGCTGAACTTGTAACTGAGATTACAGACCTCAGGTGGCAGAAGGCGATTGAAACATTTTTAGGTAATAAAAGATTTCATCTCATAGTTGATTCCAAATATGTTTCTGAAGCAATGAGGATTCTCAGAGACAATAAGCTATATCATGCAAGTGTTGCTATGACAAATAAGCTCCATAATTCAGATGTGGAGAAAGGTTCGGCAGCTTCTCTTTTGGTCGTTCCGAATGTTGATGCCAGAAAATATATTAATTATCTGCTTAATGGAATTCATCTATGTGAAAGTATAGAAGAATTAAATGATTATCCTCGAGGCGGAATCACTCGTGATGGAATGCTTGCCAAGAGCTATGCTGTAAGACTCATGGATATGAGAGAAACAACGAACTATATGGGCAAGAATGTTATAGCAGACCAGCTTAAAGCGTCTGAGAAAAAGTATGATCAGATTACCGAGAGTATAGTGAAGATAGAGAAGGTATGGAAGGTTATTTCCGTTAATAAAGACAGAACTAAGAGGGCGGATATTATTCTGAATCAAGATTTTGATGTTACGGCACCTAATAGAATAAAGGTTCTTACGGAGAAAAAGGATAAGATAGAGGCAGAAAAGAATGCCATTGAAAAAGATCCGTCGTTTGCAGCGGCACTTAAGGAACAGGTAGATGCCGAAAAAGCTCTTGGGGAGATCAGAAATAGGCAGGAAATAATTAGTAAGAATATTGGAGCATCTGAAAAGGAGATTGAGAATCTAAGTAACCGTATAATTGAACTAAAAAATGATCTGAAGGTTCTAAATGAGTCATACGAGGATGTCATTAAGGATAAACTGGAGTATAGAATTCGCGTCGAACAGGAATATTTAAAACTGCGTAAGGGTGATGGCATGGCTGTATCTTATAAGAATCTAAATTCGGTAGAAAATGATATGAAACGTGCCAGAGACGTTATGGAAAATTCGCAGATGGACTATTGTCACATAGTAGGGATAGATGTATCAAATCGTGGCCCGGCATTCATTCCGTTTTACAGAAATGAATATAAGAATACCGCAAATGTTAAAATTGAGGAGGCAAAGACGCAATTAGACAGAAAATCGGATGAGCTTGAGAGTGCATTTATGGTGGATTTCGTGGGAGAGATCAACGAGAGTATTCAGAAGGCTGAAGAGGAAATGGATATTATTAATTCTGAGCTTAAAAAACTGCCTTTTGGTAATGATACGTATAAATTTATAAAGAATGAAAAGAAAGACAGACAGGTATTCTTTAAAATCAAGAGGAAACTTAAGGATTATCTTGATAATCCGGAGAATTA
This sequence comes from uncultured Lachnospiraceae bacterium, assembly GCA_946544235.1. Lineage (GTDB taxonomy): Bacteria > Bacillota > Clostridia > Lachnospirales > Lachnospiraceae > Eubacterium_Q. Next base: position 32,642 of record CAMNMC010000060.1, read on the forward strand.
TATGAACTCGAATCGTGATGACGAGGAGATGGAACAGTATATAAAAGAATACATGGATATAATTCTTATGGAAGAGGATGAGGAAGAATATACGGATTACAGAAGGTACTTTACATATGATATGGTGATCACAAGTAAACAGGGAGATAATACTGTTGAGGCCAATCTTTCGAAAAAACAAGGATCTGCAAGTAACGGAGAGAAGCAGACACCATATTTTATTATTTTAGCAGCCAGTCTTATGCAATTCTACCATGAGAAATGTTGCGAGCGTCTGGCTTTTATAGATGAAGCATTCTCCGCACTTTCAAGGGAGAGAATAGAACAGATGGTAAAGTATCTGGAGGATAATCATTTTCAGGTTATATATGCGGCACCGCCGGAGAAAATAGGAAGCATAGGCGAACATGTGACCTCTACTGCCAGCCTTGTGCTTGCGGGCAGGTATACCAAAGCTATTGAGGGCACTATGAAGGCATAAGTAATTATGATACAGAGTTGTGTAGTCTATGAAGAAGAGGATGGTTGATGAAACTAAGTGGCAATCAGAAAAAGATTTTGGACAGGTTGATAATAAAATATGAAAACAGCAAAACATATGTAGCTGAGAATAAGATTTCTCAGAGATTTTATATTAAACCTACTGACATTATCAAGGATTATTATAGTGACTTTGCTGATTTGGATGCGGTTTGTGATTTTGAAAGGGACGTTCAGGACCTGGTCGATAACGAGTTTGTATATGTCGATTATAAAAAGAATATGAACGTTATTAACAAAATATACCTCGTTATGGACTCCGTAGAAGAAATAAGGAAACTGATCAGAGTCAGGGAAAAGAAAGAGGTTATTTCTGATGAGGTCAGCTTTTATAATGAGGCGTGCAAACAAGGCGAATTTTCTGAATGGTATTCCAGAGAAGAACTGGAGAGAATAGCTAATGGAAAGAGGAGCAGATACAGTATCGAAGAGACAAAGGTGATGCTTGATCTGGCTGAAACGATTCTAAAAAATGAAGATGAAATACTGGAGAGAGAACTGTCTATTAAATTTTTTAGGGATACGAAGAAGTTCGAAAAGAGTTATCGTATTAAAATATGCAGAAAGCTGCTCCAATATATTCAAGAGACAGGGAAAGAGATAGATGAGTATGTGATTGAAGCATCTTCTGAATCCGAAAAGAATCATTTGCTTCTTGAGACATTTGGGATATATCAGAATCCGACATATGTGTTTTTGAAGGGAAAGATTGCCTTAAAATATATAACAAAAGATGATATTTTTTGTGACACGGATAGTCGTATTGACTGTGGAGTAAATCAAATCGAACCTGATATAAATGCTCCGATAGCGCTTTCGTATGGGATCATAAAAAAGCTTAAAAGTATAACTATGCCAGACAGGCGGGTGGTTACTGTTGAAAATCTTACATCATTCCATCGGATTGAGGGAAGAGAAACGACGTATATTTATACAGGAGGCTATACCGGGCGAGTGGTAAAGGAACTCTTGAAATACATATCGAGAGACAATCCTGATGTTGAGTTTTTCCATTTTGGAGATATAGATCCCGATGGATTTCTTATTCTTGAGAATCTGAGAAATACAACAGGGTTGGATATAAAGCCCTTGTATATGGATAAGGAGACGTTGGATAAGTATAGGAAATATACTAAGAAATTGTCGGATCAAGATATTACTAAAGGTGAAAACTTGATAAAAAAAGGATTATATACCAATGTCCTAAAATACATGCTTAGTGAGAATATAAAATTGGAACAAGAAGTTATTATGAATTGAGGTGACATGAGAGTAAACAATTCCTTGGCATAGTTGCGGTTTTGTTGCACCCTGCATGTTATGTTAATGCCAGTACATTAAGCAGCGAGTATAAGAATCCCCCTGAAGGCGTATTCTTGCTACGCCTGAAGGGGTATTTTTATGCTCGCTGCTTAGGTTAGTGATATAGGAGGAGAACCCATGTCGCGAAATTCACAATATTTTTATGAAATGGTTATATATGATAGTAACTACAAGTCGATAATGGCCGGTATCGTGCCGCGTATTCAGAGCCTTGCTAAATCCGATGAATTTAAAGCGGCTATAGGAACCATGGGTGAGACGGCGTCAAAGGCTCTTGATATTCTGGCCGAACTTGCGAAGTGCGGAGAGTTTGCCAAGATGAATGTTCAGAATGTATTTGACAGAGTCAATGAAGTTCGTTCGTCTAAGAATGCGCGTTATAAGAATATACGTCTCCATCAGTATGGAGCAATGAGTCTGGTGGATCATACCAATTCAGATGATGAAATAAAGAAAGCGTCTTACTATTCAAGTATTCGTTATCCTGATGGAAGACGTCCGAGAGAGATCATCCCGAGAAAGGTATTTGAAGGCTATCCGAGTGGGGATATGTCCAAGCTTCCGTTATGGATGCCGGCTCGTGGAAAAACATTTATGACGGTCAAAGATGCCGTTAACGGTCTCAAAGACTTCATAAGGAATGGACACAGAGAGAAAACACATAATGCCGTAAAATGTGGAATAGCATTAGCACTCGCTCTTCCTGAGACAAATATGTATTATCTGAAGATCGGTACGCGTGTCGGAAAGGCCACGGCTGTGGTAGATTCCGGAGCTCTGCAGAGTAATATGCATAAATATCTGAGTGATCCGGCGGTTGACAGGCTTTCCGAAATGTACAGAGCACCTCATTCCAGAGATGGTCTTACCGATGAATTGGGAAGTCCGTTCTCAATCAAACATGATGTCCTCAGGGCGTAGCTTGAGCAGATCAAGAGGGATATGAGGAATGAAGCAAAGCAGAACCAGGAAATAAATAACAAAAAACCGGTGTATTGTATAGGAACATTGAAACGAGGAATCTGAACCTCCAGCCACTTAGGATCAAATGCAGGGGCGTTAAGCTTCTGGTCTGCTATATTCTTTTCAAGGTTCCGCTGGTCTGCAAGTCTCTTATTTCTGGCCGCAGTAAGTACAGCTTCTTCCTCGTTGCTTCTGTTTTTCGCCTTGTTCTGGAGAGAAACCAGATTCAGCTGCTTAGGAAGGATCGTTTTTTCATTCTTATAGAATCCGTCAGTAAGCTGCATACGGTACTGTGCATTTTCATCGGGGATGTCTATACCACCGGTAGTTCCGATAGCGGTTCCGGTCTGATGGCGGTCGTCAAGGAAAAGACCCTGAGATTGTTTTGCATTAACTATGAGTTTGCCATCGGCTCCTACAGTCGTATTAGGAGTAGGCACGTTGTATATTATATTTCCCTCTTTGGAGAGCTTGATATCCTCGATTCAGTTGAGCATGAGTGCATCGGCGTTCTCGCCGTTAAGAGCCGGACCTAAAAGGGTATTAATATTCTCCTGGTGTGTGAAGTCAGGGTCGTCTCCGGCATCTGGATTAGGCATGGAATTCTTGTAGGATATGATGTCTCCTTCTATTCCGGTGATGGTAATATAATGTCCGTCCTTCATAAGTCCGACCGGAGAACCGTGATCCCTGATCGCAGAGATGATCTGCTGCTTTATAGCCTTGATTGCTGCAGCGGTATACTTTTCCTTCTCTTCGGGATTCAGAGGAGCGTTGCCCTTATATTTTCTGTATGACCAGATCTCTGTGCTTCTGATCATGGTATCAGGCAGGAGGTCTAATGCAAGGTCGCCCATGTCCAGCATATTGAGAGGAACGTCAGAATTCATCTCGGTGTCAGATTCAAGACTATAAGGCTCGTTATCTGTCTTGGCAGGTCTGTAAGCACGGATATCCTCCTGAGTGAGGTTTTTTATGCCTCGGTTCTGGAGTACAAGATTATAGAAGCATGACCAGCATCCGAAACCACCTGTCTGGAAGGAAGGCTGGCTGATGCCTGAAATAGTATAAAGCCCGAGTTCGTCCATGCTGAGAACGTCAGCTTTGACAGGCTGGTAAGTCCCGTTGGCAACCTGATTCTTCACATTATCTATCGTAGAGTTGATCTTCTCCAGACTGGCCATATGATGACTGAGGTTATCGCGTTCCTTCTGGGACAGCTCGTTTCCGTGCTGAGCCAGATAATCGTTGATCACTTTAGGGTCAGCGGTGTTTCGTATATTTTCAGGGACTTTTGTGGTATTGACATCTAAATATTCCCAACTATTCTTTTTGATATCAGGCATAGCTTTTACCTCCTGAAAGTATTCATTCTATCGATTCGAGTGCTTCGCATATACATATGCCCCTTCTGCACCATAATTCTGCAAGCAGAATTATGCATGCATCACATTGTGATGCATGTGGTCCACTTCGTGTCCCGTGTCATTCACTACGTTCATGATAGCAATATGCTACGCATATTACTACCTAGTTGTAGCTAAAATACGCCTTCAGGGGTATGCTTATCCGCGAAGCGTAACACACTATAGATAATATAGCACGTAAAGTGCAACAAATCCGCAACGAGGCAGGTAATTGTTCAAATGGTAAAAGAAATATTTTCTTGAAATCCACCTTATTTTGTTAGATAATATGGGGAGTGGGGAGTAATAATTATGGTAGAACAGAGTTCACAGAGTGTAATCAATTATATTTACAGCTATAAGCCAATCATTAATTATGGGGCGCTTTTCAGTGACGGCACTGAGCGCTTCAGGAGTCCGGCTGAGCCGAAAACCGGAGACGAGGTGACGCTTCGTTTCAGAACCGCAAGGGATAATGTGGACTACGTTTATCTCATCTATAACGGTCAGCGTTTTCCGATGAAGAAAGCCGAGACTGATCATCTGTTTGATTTCTACGAGATAACCCTTCCTCCTCTCGAGGGCAGGGGTTATTATCATTATGAGATTGGTTCCGGAAATGTAACAATTTACTATAATAAGCTCGGTATCGTGAGAGAGCCTGAGGAGGAATACAGCTTTACGCTGATTCCGGATTTCTATGTTCCGGAGTGGGCGAAGGGTGCTGTGTTTTATCAGATATATGTGGATCGATTCTGCAATGGCGATCCTTCAAATGATGTTCTCACGAATGAATACAAATACATCGGCCGTCCGGTAAATCATGTTGATGACTGGAACAAGATACCGGATGCTATGGATGTTGGCAATTTCTACGGCGGTGATCTGAAGGGCGTTATGGATAAGCTCGATTACCTGAAGGATCTGGGAATCGATGCGATATATTTTAATCCGCTTTTCGTATCTCCTTCCAATCATAAATACGATATTCAGGACTACGACTATATCGATCCGCATTTCGGGCAGATAGTTTCCGACCACGGAGAACTGCTCGGCGAGAGCGGTAACAATATGGATGCCACAAGATATATCGACAGGGTGACAAATAAGGCTAACCTGGAGGCTTCCAATCAGCTTTTCATTAAGCTTGTTGAGGAGGCTCATAAGAGGGGCATAAAGGTTATCCTGGATGGTGTATTTAACCATTGCGGTTCCTTTAATAAGTGGCTGGACCGCGAGAGGATATATGAGAGAAGTGAGGATTATGAGAAGGGTGCATACACGGATCAGGACAGTCCTTACAGGAGCTTCTTCAAGTTCCATGATCATTTTGCATGGCCTTACAACGGCAGCTACGATGGCTGGTGGGGACATGATACGCTTCCTAAGCTTAATTATGAGGAGTCTCCTAAGCTCCACGATTATATAATGGAAATAGGTAAAAAATGGGTTTCTCCGCCGTTCAACTGTGATGGCTGGAGACTTGACGTTGCGGCGGATCTCGGTTCCTCTGAGGAGTATAACCACCGCTTCTGGCGTGATTTCAGAAATGCAGTCAGAAGCGCCAATCCAAATGCGATCATTCTTGCGGAGCATTATGGCAATCCAAAGCCTTGGCTTATGGGCGACCAGTGGGATACCATCATGAATTACGGAGCCTTCATGGAGCCGATC
>CAMNMC010000061.1 GCA_946544235.1 uncultured Lachnospiraceae bacterium
CGGTAATATGTTCACGGGCTGTACTGTTCTTGTGGGAGGGTTTGAGCCTTATATTACCGAATTTACATCTTCAAAGGTTAATTATGATTATGCAAGAGTAAGTAAAGTATACAATGGTGTACACCAGAAGGGATACTTTACATCGGGAAGAGCTGTCCTGAAGGTGATGAATGCTGATTGGCTGTCGGCTGAACTTGGTGCAAACAAGGCAAACATGACCGGATTTGAAAGAAATACAACACTTACCAAGGATGAAGTGCTTGCAATGGTTGAAGCCGGAACTGCAAAGGATCTTAAGGATGAATCGCTCAGCAAGATTTCCATTTACTTCTGGGTCGATAATAAGGTTGTTAAATGGTGGTCAGAGGCTGATAAGGTTTATACAAATCCAAATAGCAACAGTATTTTCAGAGAGTGGAAGAATGCTACAACTATTGACCTTCAGGGTGTTGATTTTTCACTTCAGACGAATTTTGCTTACTGCTTTGGCGGATGTGAAAAACTTGAGCATATTATAGACGGAAGTAATGGTAATGCTGATTATGCAATTGATACTATGAGTGCGACTGGAGGAACCAATAATACTCTTACCAGTGGAATGAATTACATGTTTTGGCATTGTTATAAGCTTGAGTCGGTTGATCTTAGCAAGATGAATACATCTAATGTCGGCAGTATGAGAAGTATGTTTGCTCAGTGTAATAAGCTTACACGTATTGATGCTAGTTCTTTCGATACATCGAATGTGACAAGTATGAACTATATGTTCCAGGAATGTAAAGCTGCTACGACAATAAATGTGAGCAGTTTCGATACTCGTAACGTTAAGGAAATGCAGAATATGTTTGACAGCACTGCAATAAGTGAGATTGATCTGTCAGGATTCAGTTCGGAAAACTTGGAATCCGGAAAATCATTATTCAGACTTTGCCAAAAGCTGACAAAGGTTAAATTTGGAAAGGATTTTACATGCTCGAAAGCAAAGGATATTTCATATATGTTCAATCAATGCGTAAAGTTGCAGGAAGTTGATCTTAAGTATTTTAATACTGAACGTGTAACAAATACCAGTGAGATGTTCCGGGGATGTAGTTCTCTTAAGACAATCTATGTGATCGATCCTGATGACAATGACGGAAGAGGATTTTATTACAGAACTGTTTCGGGACTTAACCGACCTATCAGTTCAAGTGGTAATATGTTTAATGGATGCAGTGCACTTATCGGAGGCTTTGTTCCTAATACAACTGTATTTGATTCCTCAAAGATCAATGCAGAGTATGCACGCGTAAGTAAGACTGGGCAGCCGGGATATTTTACAGCAATAGTTGTAACAAAACATTCTCAACTGAGACTTATGGGTAGTAATTGGATTACTGCAAACAGCGTTATATCAAATAAGAATAGTATAACAGGATTCATTCGAAATACAACGATCACATCTCCGGATCAGCTGGAAGGAAAGAACGCAAAGAAACTTAGTGATGATAGTTATGTTGATGAGATTACAGGCGAGAACTATCCTGTTTATTTCTGGAATGAGAATGGTGTGATCAACTGGTGGTCAGAGGCTGATGTTGTTTACATAAATCCGAATACAAAAGAGATGTTCTATGAATGGAAGAATGCAACCAGCTATGATTTCCAGGGACTTGATTTCTCGCTTCAGACCGACTTTACAAACTGTTTCTATGAAAATAATAAGATTACTCGAATCATTGATGGAAGTACTGGTGAGGATTATGCTATAGATACAGCTTCAGCAAATAATATGCATTACATGTTTAATAACTGTGCTAAGCTGCAGTCGATAGATCTCAGCAAATTCAATACAAGCAAGGTAACTGATATGGAGAACCTTTTCAGAGGTTGTGCAGAGCTTAAAGAGATAGATATGTCAACCTTTGATTCGACTAGCCTTAAAGTTGCAGCGTCAATATTTAAATACTGCACGAAGTTAACTGATATTACGATCGGCAAAAACTTTACATGTTCGAATGCAACCGATATGCATCATATGTTCATGGGATGCGTGGCCCTTGTAACAGTGGATATCTCGATGTTTAATACCACAAATGTGACAAATATGGAAATGATGTTCAACGGTTGTACGGATTTGGTTACTATTTATGTAACTGATGTTAACGGTGATCTGGGCTTCAACGTGGATTCTGTTACAGCGGATAAAGATATGTTTAAGGATAGTAAAAAAATTAAAGGCGGCGGAAATCCGCAAACATCATATAATGCTTCGTATATTAAAAAACAATATGCACGTGTAGATAAACCTGAAGAGGATAAACCGGGATACTTTACAGACATTAGTCAGAAACCAACAAACTAAGGGCGTTTGACTAAGATATCAAGGGTTTCTATGATAGAGGAGAAAAACTATGCTAAGAAGACGATCACAACTTAATAAGAACAAAGGCTTCACCCTCGTGGAGCTTGTTGTTGTGCTCGTACTTATGGGCATACTCCTTGCGTTGGGTGTTTCGGGGCTTCTGTCATGGCAGGACTATTCACAGTTTAAGCAGGAAAACACAAACGCTGAGACTGTATTTTATGCGGTTCAGAATCAGTTCACGGAGTATAGTTCGAGCGGTATATTTGACGATAAGGTTACGAAGGTAGTGAAGCCTATGGTTGATCACAGGATCGGCGATAAGGATTCTGCCAATAACCTTTTTGATGGACAGACCATCTCTTATGCGAAGAACAAATACTATAAGTGGGCGCCGGATGGTACGGAAGGAGTAGCTCTGTGGGCTCATACACCTGACAGTATTTCTGGTGACGATGATGAGAGTAATTATCAGGGAAGCATTTATTATCTTTCAGCTGATAAGGGCGATTATGATCGCTACCTTGATTATCTTGCTGGCGACAGTGTTGAACTGGCTGACGACACTAAGCTTCTTTTTGAACTGATCACTACATATATCTCTGACAAATCTGTTCTTAATGGTGCTATGTGGGTTGAGTTCTCACCTGAAGCAAGACAGGTTTTCTCTGTATGCTACAGTGACCGCGTGGAAAGCTTTACAAAAGCAGAAACAGGCTCGGATGGTGTTATCAGTATTCGCAAACGTGAGGAAAGCATCAGACGTGACCTCATGATGGGGTATTATGCGGTTGATTCTCTTTCTGTTCCGATAAAGGGCAGGAGCAAAGGTAAGAACTTTGATATCTGGCTTGAGAACGACAATACGCTTGACCTTGTTATGTCGCTTGAGGATTTCACAGCAGCAACATATGTGGTAAATATTTACAACTATTCCGGTGAGATGATCGTTACAAGTAATTCACTTGTATCATTTGAGATACCGCTTAATGCAAATACTCCGGGAAATATCAAGGACGCTGAGGCAAATCCTGTCGAAACACAGGCTCTTATTGACGGCGAGCAGAAGAGCATTCGTGTTCCTGTCTGGAAGAAGGATGTCGGAACCGGTGCTGAGATACATATAGTACTTGACGCGGCTGACGTTCAGGCTCAGTCTTATCTCTATGGAGAGACCTATACTGATGGCAGTATCAGTGCAGATAATAAGACACGTCTCCTTAAGACCTTCAGCTTCTATCGCTTTGGACTCGATATGGGCAGCATCAGGCAGATAGGATGCGGAATTACCAGACAGGGCGAAACAGATGAATCTCTTTCATCAAATGTTGAGTCACCGACCTTTGCTTACGTTGAAAAGGATGATCTGGATAATCCTGTATATGGAATCAAAAACGGAAGACATCTCTACAATGTAAGATTTGAAACTGATTATAAGAAGGTAAGTAGTGAGAGAACCTTCAGGCTTGAAGATGATATCGACTGGAAGGCTTTTACCGGCGGAACGGAAGATTCGAATATTAACTATTTCCTGAATTCCTACAAGCAGGGACAGAATGTCGGCATAGATTATGACGGCAGGGATTATTCTATCAACTATTATGTTGATCAGATAGTAGACAGCAATGCGCGTAATACAGCTAATTATGCATTCCCTGGCTTCAAGGTTCTTTCGCTTGGCGATACCTTCACCGGCGAGAAGAGTGATGGCGAAGGCTGCTATACGATAAGCAACCTTACCATTACTTTTGCTGCAAATATGGCTTACGGTGTTTATGGAAGAGAAGCAAGATTTGAGTGGCAGTCTAAGAATGCTGACGGAACTGCTGCTGATTATGCATTGTCTGATTTTGGTAAATATCCTGAAAATCCTACAACAGGTTCTGAGCTTCATCCTTCACATCAGAAGGTTAACAGAGGCTTATATCCGCTCGGCCTTTTTGCAGAGAACTGCGGAAATATAAAGAATCTCGCACTCAATGCTCACAAGGTTGTTGGTATGCAGCTTCTTAAGACTGATATCAACGGTGAGAATCTTGAGCTTGTATATACAAATATGGTTGGTGGTTTCGTAGGAAACAACCTCGGAACACTTACAGGTCTTAAGCTCAGAAATGTGGCTTCACTTGCTGATAAGGATATCAGAGCCAAAGAAGCAGGTGTATCATCTGTTAATGGTAAGACTGACGTCGGTGGTATATTTGGTCGTGCAACATGGACCGTTAATACAACGACAGTTACTTTCGAGAACCTTGAAAACTATGCCAAGGTTTCCGGTATGGAAAATGTCGGAGGTATCGTCGGAAGAGCCTTTGTTATCAGAAATTATCTGGGCCCGAATAATCCTACGAGCAATTCTATAATGCTTAATCATTTTGTTGAAAGAGAAAGCTACTATGATGATGGTTATGACCTTTACGGCAGCTACAACAACGTTGGCGAGTATCTGGACAGTACTGAATTATGTCTGGGTGGACATCAGGTTAACAGGCTGGATAAAATCTACATTAAGAATTGCAAGAATCGTGGGGATGTTTCAGGAGATGAGCTTGTATATCATAATATGATCTATCTCTATGAAGATCTGAAGATAACACAGAAAAACGGAGATAGATTATGGGAACCGAAAGATAATGCGAATCTTTCGAATGAAAATTACAGATGTGCATTTATTGGTGGTATTGCAGGAATAACCATGGATGGTTATTACTATGATTTCAATGCCGGTGGAACCAAATGGATAGATAATGATCGTGATACTGATCCGGATGATGCGGGACATACTAAGTTTGCAAAGAGCTTTTATAATAAAAGAGTTGTTGTTGAGAATTGCAGTTCCTACAGATTGTATGACAATAGTGAACTGAGTGTTCTTATATCTGATGGCATCAATTTAGACAGCAGCAGCTTTATCTATCACAGACTCCATCATGATTATTATGTCGGAAGTCTTGTGGGCTATGCAAGATTTACTGAATTCAAGGACTGCGGAAACAGTGTTGATGATGAAGAAACAGGAGATTACAAAGCCTTCGTATTTGGCAGAAGCTACACAGGAGGACTCTTTGGATGCTTTGATCTGTCAACGGTTAAAAGCACCAATCTTATAGAGGGCAGATATAATATTGTTAATTATACTAATGTTATCGGTGTAATGTATGCCGGTGGTTTTGCCGGTGGTGCAGGTATCGGAGAAGCTTCACAGCAGCATCTGTCATATAAACATCCTTCAACCAATCCTGGTTCTGCGTGTTCACAGATTACAGGGTTTGCGGATTATATGAAGAACAGTGGAATCAAGAATACGGCAGTTGTTCTCGGGATCAGACGTGAAGCACTTGGCTATGATGACAATTCGCTGCTTAAGGCTCAGGACAGAGCGGCATTTGAATATGACGGTTTCACCAGCTTTTATTCTCGCCAGACGGAGGTTTTTTATGATTCTGGTATCGGAGGAGTAATTGGCTATGCCAGAGTTAAAATTGATAATTGTGATAATATTCAGAGTGAAGATGTTAAGAACTATGTTATTCAGCTCTTAGGTAAAGATCAGGATGTTAACTTTGATACGTTTGCATATAGTAATAATATTCATGATTACTCTAGTTTATATGGAGGTACCGGAGTCGGAGGCATATATGGTATCACTCCGGGTAACGCTGACCTGAACAGTGGCAGTGGCGCTTATAGTGTAGTAAGTGCAGTAGTCTACGGTGACGACATTGTCGGTGGTGTGGTTGGATCAAATAGAGATAGTAATGGAGGCTCAAACATTAATAATTCATATCTTGACGGGACTCTTGTCCTCGGAAGGAATATGGTTGGTGGATATATAGGGAAAAGCAGTTTTCATAATAGTGTAACCAATGCTGCTCATGCGAGCCACAATTTCAGGGTTTATGGAGAATATGCGGTAGGTGGCTTTGCCGGAATGATGCGTGAGGGTACATCGAAGTATTATATTTCCGGCGGAACTATAGATGGCGAACCGGGAGTTGATGTTGAGGTTCAGGGTAGTGCTTACGTTGGAGGAGTTGTCGGAGTTCTTTCAACCGATAATAGTATAAGCGGAACTATCAAGAATGTTCATGTTAAAGCTAATCTTTATGCCGGAGGTATAGTAGGAGCTGTTTATCGTGCTGATAATGATAAAGATTATACTAATCCTAAGCTGGATAATGTAAATGCCACAGGAACAGGCGTTTCTGTAGAGGCGGATTACTTCGCAGGAGGAATGTTTGGACTATACTCATATAGACATAATAATAGAGGAAAGTCATTTACATCATATGATGTTATAGATTATTCGGAGACGGATAATTACAATAATCATTTGGATTCACTTTGCCGTACAATAAATAGTATAATAGCTTCGGATCCTATAGGTTTCTTTATTAATATAGCAAAATTAGAAAATGATGTAGATGCATCATTATGCGTGAACAGGAATAATAAAACCCTCAAGAATTCGGTATTAAAACTGAATGCAACTACTGCAACACAGTTCAAGCCTTCCGTAAAGGCAAATGCAATGTTTGCCGGAGGTGTATTCGGATATATTCCGAAGGGATTGGGGATAACCTTTGACATGGAAGATAGAGAGATTAGTATTCCTGTTACTGCCGGATATGCTTATGTTAATAATATTGCATTCTATGATGATGGAGTGTATGAATGTTTTCCTGAAATGGATTTGAGCACTTCAGATTGTGCTAATAATTATTCGTATTGCGGAGGTATCATAGGAAGAATTTCTAAGGATACTACTATTACCAATGCTTTATATACCGGTAAACTGACCAAGAATAATGAGACTACTTATCTTGGGCAGATTGCAGAAGTAAATGCAGGTACGATCAGCAGTTCGGTTGTTAAAGGCTTTAACAGTGACGGCTCTCTGCATGATATAATGGGTGGACTTGTCGGGCTGAATGTCGGAACTATCGCTTCGAACAACAGTATCGGAGAGGGAGTCACCCTTTCGGGCAAAAAGACTCTGGGTGCTCTTATGGGTGAGAACAGATCGGATATGTCACTTGGCGGCTGGAATATCAGCTGTGGAGATATGAATGTATCTGAAGCAGGAGGGTACGTGGGCGCTCTTGCCGGTATAAACACAGCCGCTATCGATATCGCAGGTTCAACTGTGAGAACGGGTACTGTCACCGGACAGGCATCGGTTGGCGCGTATGTTGGTGCAAATCTGGCCTATGACGACATAAGCAGTGTGATATATAACAGTTCCGTACAGGATTTTATACAGAACAGATATGACGGCGATTACAATGCATATCGTTATAATATAAAGGATGATGTCGCTGATCAGTCAAATAAGCTTTATGTAAATATTGATCTTACCGTACAGAACGTTGCCGGAGTGGGCTTGATTGCTGGATACAGTGAAGGCGTTATCAGTGATATCTGTATATCGGATAGCTGCAGGCTTAGTATAAACGGCAGTTGTACAGATGCAGGTTCTGTCTGTGGTACTGCTGTTTCGACTGATCCGGATGCTGCCACAGTCGGAATAGTCAGATGTGTAAACTTTATTGATATTGGACGTACAGGATCGTCCGAAATAACAAACGCGGGAGGTATTGTTGCGCGGATATTCTCCAAAGATGTTGCTGAGCTTACTTTGTCACAACTGGATAATCATGGCGATATTTATGCCGGTAAAATGGCCGGAGGTATATTTGCTGTTTCGGAATCCGGTGACGTTAATGTCAGCGACTGCGTAAATACAGGAAAAGTATCGACGGCTTCAGATGATGGCGTGGCAGGCGGTATGGCAGCAGATATAAATTTATCTTCAGATACAGAACTAAGATATTGCAGAAATTACGGCCTGCTTAATGGCAGTGCTGAAAATTATGGTATCGGACCTGAAATATCAGCAATTGGTAATTGCATCAATGCAGGAAAACTTGGTGTTGATTCTGCATCCGGAGAAGAAGTGACTTACGGAGAGATAGGAAGCACTGAACATAATGCGGAATTTGTTCGTGATTTCTATATTGACGGAGTATCGGAAGAACCATATACGGGCGCAAAGCTGCCGTCTGTGACTATGGCTGCTGCGCCGAGTACTATCGCAGCGGGTGCTTTTAATATTGAGTTTCCACAGGAGGTTTTAGAGTATAAAAATAATTATAATCAGTTGTATACTGAAAGGTATGGCTGGGCTCTTAGCCAGGGACCAAAGAACTATGTGAATCCAAGACTCCATCCTGAATGGAATCATGGTTACACTGATAATTTATGGTTATATGATGTATATGTTGCATCCGGAATGAGTGATGATGGAGTTGATAGCGATTTTCATGATTATTGTGCAAAGGTTTTTGCTGCATTTATATATACTGGGCACGAATATGATGAGACTAAGATAGAAGATTATCTTGATTATCTTAGGAGGGTTATCGAGACAGGAAAACTTCCGGGAATTGATGATTCAGGTGAAGAACTTGGTGAAGACACAAGTCATTGGCCGGTTCAGCTTTATGTTTATAAATATGATTCTGATGGTGGAGATCTGTATAGTCTGACCTTCAAGAGATGGAATAAGTATCTTCCGGCTGGAATCAGCGGGCTTATGTATGATCCGATAACGGAGAATGACAGATACAATGTATTTCTGGACGTTGATCCGGAGTTTATGAATATGGTCGATGATACAGATAATTATCCAAATACTGATGCGGATTCAGAAACTAAGAACGGATTTGTTTTGGAATAGTAATTTATTGATTATGTATGAGGCGAGGAAGAATGAGGACATTCAGAAGATCAAAAAAGAATAATCGAGGAGCGGCGATGTTGGTAACCATTATCATCATTGCTGTTCTTGTTGTATTTTCTTTCACCCTGATCCTTATATCATATAATCTCTATGCGTCGCAGAATAAGAATCTGGCAAGTGACAGGAACTCCGAAGCGGCAAATACCTTATCCAGGGCGCTTCAGGAGGAGCTTAATCCGGATAATAAACCTGCTGCGAACAGTAATCTCTGGAAATATCTCAGATGCAATATTGCGTATGAGAATGGAAGTACCGAAGATAAAGGAGGCTGGGAGGACTGGCCATATTATCAGGCAGGTTTGGAAAACCATGGCGAGAAGGAAGCTAAGAGGTATTTCAAACTGGATAATAACAATGACATCGAAGGCATGCCTGCTGATGTGAGCGTCTGCATCTATTGGGAGCTTCCGGATGACGTTACTATCGATGAAACAACCGGTCTTCCGAATAAGAAA
The DNA here is from genome assembly GCA_946544235.1 of uncultured Lachnospiraceae bacterium. Taxonomy (GTDB): domain Bacteria; phylum Bacillota; class Clostridia; order Lachnospirales; family Lachnospiraceae; genus Eubacterium_Q. Next base: position 9,602 of record CAMNMC010000061.1, read on the forward strand.
ACACCTGAACAGGTTGAAGAAAAGAGAAGCGGTATCCTCCTTTATATCGAGATTACCTGCACCACGGGCGGACAGATATACAGGATGACAGATAAATATGAGCTGGAAGTATATGCGCCGGAGGATCTCCTTGTTCAGGAAGAGCTCAGGGCTGCTAACAATTCCAGAAATAATCCGGTGAATCATACTATCAACTTGAATGAAGACTGGCATTGGGTACATAAAAACTGAGGAAACGATATGAAAAAGAGAACTAAGTACAAACTGAATAATACCGGTTCGACCATGGTGGAAACTCTGGTTTCTTTTGTGGTTCTCTTTATCGTGCTTGCTTCGCTCTACGGCATTGTAAGTTTTTCAAATGAACTGTATATGAAGTCGGTGGATACGAGCAGAATAAATCAGAAATTTTACATTGAGATATATAAATATCCGCTTGGAAAGGTGACAGGCGCAGCTGATGATGCATATGTTAAACCTGTGAATTATGATCCGGGTTATGCACCTGCCGATGAGGATGACGAAGAAAATGACGAGGAAGGCGACGGAGAGAACACTAAATACGCCGGCCTCACACTGCTTCTTGATACTGAGAAGACCAAGCCGGAAAATGGCATAGAAAATGCTATCAGGGACGCATATATCAGCCTTGATAATGTCGGAGTTACAAGCTTTACCTGTAATGATGAAGAAGCAGAGGAAGAGGAGCTGATCCTTCCTAAGGCTATTCATTTCTGGTGGATAGCTCCGGAACCGTAGGATAAAGGTTTTTTGATGTACAGTATTTGTCACATGGAGAAATGTTATGAAGAGATTCAGTAGAAAACTGAACAGACATACCGCCGATAACAAAGGTATGACTCTCGTAGAGATGATAGTGAGCTTTATGCTGCTCAGTATCTTTGTTGTGTTGTCTACGATCATCATTTCAAATGTTGTGGCACTTTATTACAGAGTTCGCGGTGAAAGTTATGCGCGCCAGGTTGGCGATATCGTGATGAAAAAGATCACGGCTGAGGTATCGGGAGCTGAGTATTTTGGAGATTCTTCTCTTGACCCTGTTATATATTGCAGGAGTCTGGAGGGTTCGGACAAGGCCTACGATCTCGTGCTGGTAGACAGTACCGATACACGCATCAGGATATATTCAGCTGATAATATGCTTAAGATATATTATTATCCGATCAATGACGATAATCAGCCGGTTAATTCAAGATCATCCGTTGAATGGACCTTTGATAAGAAGATGTACAACGGTTATTCACTGGTTTCAATGGATTTTGCCCAGGCAAATTCTGATCTGAACGAAACACTCGCTGAAAAATATAACATCAAGGGTGTTGATAAAACCGGTTATCCGTCTAATGTTGTTGCGGTTTACATGAAACTGAAAAGCGGCAAATACGGAACTTTTACAATATGTCGTTATGTTAAGATGTACAATATACCCGAAACGGGGTATAATATAGAGATAAAAAACTATTCGGAATAATATGATATATTAGTCCGGGTAAAGGTATAAAATATAGGTATGATTATTGGGGCATACCGTGTATTTATGGGGGAGACTTAATTTGAAGGACAGAATCAATCTAGGCAAAGCTGTAAAGTTTTTACTGATCGCAGTAGGGCTTTTCATTATCGGAATAGCTGTATTTGCGTTCTTTAAAGTGCGCTCAAATGCGAAGAATGCGCTTCGTGAAGCAAAGAATGTTTATCTTGCGCTGTATACGACCGATATTGAGTATTACGCTCAGGGTAAGAGTATCTATGATCACTCCAAGGCTGACGGTATGGCCGACGGTGTTAAGGAAGTAGTCGATACACTGGCGGATGCTGATGGAAAATATATCATAACCTCGTACAATGCTCGTAAGAGAGAGGTTACCGGAATGCAGTATCGTAAAGGACATTATCTTGTTACCTTTACAAAGAAAGATGGTCATGAAATCTGGACGGTTGATTATTCGATGAGACTGTACAGAATGACGGATGAGTGATGAAGGATAATAACGTATAGCTGAGCCGGTGTGGGATAAAGAATGATACCGGCATTGAGTATAGAACGATGCAGCATGGAGAAGAACGATGTTCTGGCTTGAATTTACGATCATCGCGGCAAGGACTCTTATAGAGATCATATTTTTCGCGATAGGTGCTACGATTTTTTCATTTTTAAATGTTGTTATATACAGACTGCCGAGACATAAGGGGTATGTTAAGGGCAAGTCAATGTGTCCGAAGTGCACACACACCTTGTACCGTAAGGATCTGGTTCCGATCATTTCATGGATCAGCCTGAAAGGGCGCTGCCGTTACTGTGGATGCCGCATCTCGCCACGTTACACGATAGTCGAGCTTCTCGGCGGCATAAGCGCAGTTGTCTTCACCCTGTGTGTTGGAATCAATTTATGGGCACTCGCAGGATTCCTGCTTACGGGAGTTGTGACTGTTGCAGTATGCATTACTTATGATGTAATGCTGAAGAGGATATGATGTATTATATTATTGATATTGCCAATTAAGAGGGTTGGAACAAGCATATGTCCCTGAAGGCGTATTCTTGCTACAACTGAAGGGACATATGCTTGTTCCAACCCGACGGGTATAGATATAGCAAAACAAAAGTATTTTATAAAGGGGAACAAGTATGGCTACATACAAGTACAAAGCTAAGGATGAAGAAGGGCGTGTCGTTTCCGGTGAGTTAACCGCGGCGGATGAAAATGAACTCCACGAGAAACTGAAACTGGACAAGATGCTTCTTATGGAATCCAAGGAAAAGGTTGAGAAGAAGAAAAGCTCAAGAAAACTGAAATATGACCGACTGGCTGACTTTTCACGAAGTCTCGCCAAGCTTCTTGCAGCGGGCGTTACTCTTGTAAGAGCGCTCAGGATCATTGCGGATGATGAGTCTATTCCTGAGAAGGAGAGAGCAATCTACAATGATGTATTGAAGCAGGTAAGAGCAGGAATGACGCTTTCGGATGCCATGGAAGAGCAGGGAGATACATTTCCGACTCTCTTCGTAAATATGATACGTTCTGCGGAAACCGGCGGTAACATGGATGTCACCTGTATGAACATGGCTGAGTATTACAGCAAGGAACACAGGATGCGTCAGAAGATTTCAAGTTCGATGACCTATCCTAAGATACTTGGTGTTTTGATAGTCATAGTGCTTATAATCATCATGGGCTTCGTGCTTCCTCAGTTTGATTCACTGTTTTCACAGATGGAAAGCCTGCCGGTTGCAACGAGATTGCTCATGGGTATATCGGATTTCATATCGCACAAGTGGTACCTCCTGATATTCTTCGGCGTTATCTTTGTGATGATACTAAAGATAGTCTTCTCATTTCCGGCTGTTAAGCTCTGGAAGGATAAGATGGAGCTCAGAATCCCGAAGATAGGTAAGCTGAGAAAGATCATCTACACAGCAAGATTTGCAAGAACTCTGGCAAGCCTTTATTCAGCAGGTATTCCGATCATAAGCTGTCTGCAGATAGCCAAGACGACCATTGGCAATACATATATAGAAGGTCAGTTCGACGATCTTATCGCATACATCCGTTCCGGCGGAACGCTGAGTGACGGTGTTGACAGGATAGACGGCTTCGTTAAGAAGCTTCCTTCATCGATCAATGTCGGTGAAGAGACCGGTGCTCTGGATCATATGCTTGTTTCCATCGCTGATCAGATGGATTATGATTCCGAGATCGCCACAGAGAAGATGGTTGCAATGATAGAACCGCTTATGATAGTAATTATGGCGGTCATGGTAGGATTCATATTGATAGCCATTATTCAGCCTATTTATGGTTCATATCAGGCTATTGCCGATACGGCCAAGTAAGGGGGAGGGTGAAAGATGAGCGTAAGTATATTTTTAAACAATGCAACAGTTCAGATAGTAACTGGGAAGAAAGCAAAGAAGGGTGTATTTGAGCGTGCCATTAAGGTTAATGCGCCTGAAGGAAGCATAATCAATGGTATAATCATGGAATCCGACAGATTTGCGGCCTTCCTTAATGAAGTATGGACTGCAAATAACCTTCCTCGTAAGGATGTAATTCTTGTTGTTAACAGCAACAAGATACCGGGGCGTACGATTGAGATGCCTCTGATGAATCCTAAAAAGTCGGTTGAATACATGAAGAGAGAGCTCTCTGACATGATGCGTGAGGGTGAGGAAATGATCCTTGCCTATAACAGTCTCTCATCTGATTCAAGTAAGAAGATGAAGAAGATGTATGTTGAGCTTGCAAGTCGTGATCAGCTGAAGGATTATATTGATATCTTTGCTGCAGCGGGTATTACGCTGAGCAGTATTCAGTCGGCAGAAGGAAGTCTTATCGGTCTTCTCGAGCAGGCGACGGCAAAACAGTACAAGACCTTTGTTATGCAGATAACAGATCAGAATATCGTATCGAATGTTCTCTGGGTTAATGGTGTGTTTAACTATTTCAACTCTGTAAGACTCTTTAACGAGCCGGGAACAGAGGGTTATTATGACGACTGCGCAAGATCGCTCAGTAACCTGAAGCAGTTCATGGTTGCAAATAAGATTGAGGCCAGAATCGAGAGAGTTGTTATAGCAGGAACAGAGAGAAATGATGTTTCATTCTATAGCGAGATGGTTGCCAACTACGGAATCGAGGCTCCGGTTGAGATCATGAATTCCGGACTGGGGACAAATCCTCAGCAGCAGTTTGAGGCGCAGAAGGCTATATTTGCCCTGGGCGGACTTTTCGACTGCGGAAAGCAGGAGAATTTCCTGACCAATTACAAAACCAAGGATAAGAAGCAGTCTGTTAATCCTGAACTTAAGAAAAATATAATCATAATTGCATCGGTTTTTGCAGTGATGATGATCGGCTTTGTAACCGCGCTTTTCCTTAAGATTCAGCGTCAGAAGAAATATGATGAGCTGAAGGAATACAATGAGAACCCGGCGGTAGTTTCACAGGCAATGCTCTTTGATACATTTTCCGTTAAGAGAGATAAGCTGGCTGCACAGTCCAATTCCATCGACAATATGTTAAATACGATCGAAACCTATCCGATACTTAACGATGAAATTATCAAGATCCTTCAGGAAACCGCAAAGGGGTATGCTACCATCGAAATAGGTAATTTCAACGCGGACAGTGGTGTCGTTAACGTGGCTGCCAAGGCGAAGGATGTTGAGAAGATAAATGAATATATTAAACGTCTTGAGGAAAAGGATATATTCAACAGCGTGAAGTATTCAGGATACACCATGAACTCGGACGGCACGTGGACTATAAATGTTAACTGCACCTTTGCCGAAGGTGTCGGAAGGGGGGAGAAGTAACATGAAGACAACGATGACAGATAGAGATAAAAAGCTTCTCCTCGGAATGTTTATTTTCGTAATAGTTGTTGCTATAGGCTACTGGGGTATCATTCCTCAGATCAAGGCTTATAATAAGCTTGGTACCAAGATCGATAAGGAAGAAGTTACCAAGAGTGTGAATGAGCAGAAGGTTTCAAACCTTATCTTTGTAGAGTCTATGTGCGAGGAATTCGAGGAGGCAATGGCTGAGAATAAGGCTAAGTTCTTCGACAGGATGACTGAGGCTGAAGTTGACTTCATGCTGACGACCAAGGCAGTGAATCATAATCTTGAGGCGTATAGCCTGAGTATTGATATTCCGACAAAACCATCCGGTCGTATGGCTTATGTATATTCTAAATTATATCTTCAGCAGAAGGAATGGGAGAAGGAAAGACAGAAAAATGATTTTGATGAGGATGATGAGGAGGATGACCTCCTAGGAATCGAAAGCAGTGATAAAAAGGATAAAAAGGATAAATCATCAAAGGAAGATGAAACCATTGATATCTTCGGAGATACAGATACGGTTGGTCAGAATACTGATATCTATGCTGCCAAGGTAACAATTTCCCTCGGTGGAGATGAGGCGGATCTTAAGGCCTATCTCAATGAGATTATGGCTTCTGAGAAGAAGATTCTTATCACTTCGTTCTCGTGGGGTGAATACAAGACTCAGAAGCCGGTAACCGTTACCGCAGAGGAAGTGATAGAGGCTGAGGAAAAGGCTGAAGCTGAAGGAAAAACTGACGGAGACGGAAGTGAGTCAGAGAGCGGTGATGATTCTTCAGAAAAAGCGACTACAAAAAAGAAGACAGAAACAAAGTATGAGCTTGTAACGGTTAAGTCTCTGACCGTAACAATGGAAATATTTATGTGTGATAAGGTTGAGTAATTTGTTTAAGTTGACATAATATATGATTACGCGGAGAAGGAACAGGGAATATGGAGATTAAAAACAACAGAAACATACGAATAGGCGATGTTTTAAAGGAATTCGGATATGTTACCGAAGAACAGATCGAGGAGGCTATAGCATATCAGAAAACTCATGAGGGAGTACGTCTGGGTGGTGCTCTTATCGAACTCAATATCATTACAGAGAGACAGATGCTTGAGGCACTTGGGCAGAGACTTCAGTACAGGGTGGTTAATATTTCCGATATCACCTTCGATATAAATGCTGTTGAGATAATTCCGCGGCCTCTGTCTGAAAAATACTGTATACTTTCATATAAGGATGAGGATGGTGTTCTCTATATACTGACAAACGATCCGCTGAACTTCTACGGAATTGAGGATATCAGACAGGTTGCAGGTGAGGACCTTCATATCGAGCTCTGTGAGAAGAAACCTCTTGAAAATGCTATCCAGTATTACTATTCAGAGGTTTCGGCTAAGAAGGCGGCAGATAAGGCTGCAAAGTCAAACTTTGCCGAGGCGGAAGAGATTGAGGTAAATGTTGAGGATGCGGATGATGATACGCCTATCATCAATCTTCTTAATTCACTTATAATAAGAGCCTACAATTCGAATGTTTCCGATATTCATATCGAACCTTTTGAGAAACACACATCAGTAAGAATGCGTATGGATGGTGTTATTGTTGATTTCCTTACGCTTCAGAAAAATATACATAACTCCCTTATTGCTCGTATCAAGATCCTGGGTGATCTTGATATAGCTGAGAGAAGAGTTCCTCAGGACGGACATTTTAAAACTACCATTGACGGTACTCCTGTCAATGTCAGAGTTTCGGTTCTTCCTACTGTATTTGGAGAGAAGGCGGTTCTTCGACTTCTTGCCAGCTCGGCTACCATCGATCATTCCGGAACCTTCGGAATGAGTGAAAAGAATTACGAGATAGTAAAGGGCATGCTCAATTCTCCGAACGGCATCGTGTATGTTACCGGTCCTACCGGATCCGGAAAGTCAACTACTCTTTATATGATTCTCTCTGAACTCTCTCAGAGAGCGGTTAACATAATGACAATTGAGGATCCGGTTGAGAAGAATCTTCCGAAGCTCAATCAGACTCAGGTTAATGTTACTGCGGGTCTAACATTTGAGATCGGTCTTCGTGCTTTGCTCCGTCAGGATCCGGATATCATCATGCTCGGTGAGACTCGTGATGCTGAGACCGCATCAATCTCAGTCAGAGCAGCTATCACCGGTCACCTTGTTCTTTCAACACTTCATACCAATGATGCGGCTTCTTCTGTAACACGACTTATTGATATGGGCATTGAGCCATACATGCTCGCAAACTCTCTGGTTGGAATCATTGCTCAGAGACTTGTAAGAAAAGTTTGTCCGGCATGTTCGGTCTGGGCCGAAATGACTCCTGAAGAGGAGAGAATAGTCGGAAGAAGACTCCCACAGGTTAAACATATCGTCGGCTGTAAACAGTGTAACAATACCGGTTACCGGGGACGTATCTCCCTCCATGAGATACTTCCAATCGATAAAAATGTCAGAAAGATGATCTCTGAGAACAGAACAGCAGAAGAGATCAAGGAATATGGCGTAAAGGAGCTCGGTATGGAACCGTTAAAGAGCGGTGCAATCAGGCTGATCAACGAGGGTATTACAACAGTAGAAGAGCTTGCGAAGGTTGCATACTACGATTAATCTTATAATTATAATCGGACAAGACGAAAAATTGCGTCTTGTCCGTTTTTTTTGATAATTTTTTGGCTCATTTTTCAAAATATTACATTAATTTGTTGCGCATTTGTTGCGTTTTGGATGCTATAATTACAATTGTTGAAGGTGATGAGATTCAGATATGAGAATCGACATCTAAAAGGCGATATTTCCGATATAAATATTAAAAATTGTATCGGATAAATACAAAAATGTGAAGGGGCGTGATTGATACTGACGGAGTGTGACGGGAAAAAAGTGGTAAAAAAGAAGTAAATATACATAATGCACAAACGGATTTGTTTAAAATAGTGCAATGATACAAATTATGACAACGAGGCAAATATTTCTTGAAAAAAATGGTACTCGTTGATATAATAAAGTCATCTAGAATACGTGAGAATTATGAAAATGAAGGAGGATAAAACGTATGAAGAGAAAGACTAACAAAGATAAAGGTTTTACACTGGTTGAGCTGATTGTTGTTCTGGTTATCCTGGCTATACTTGCAGCAATTCTTGTTCCTGCACTTCTGGGATATATCGACAGAGCAAGAGAGAAACAGTACGTACTTAACGCTAAGTCAGCTCTTACAGCTACACAGGCTGAACTGTCATCTATCTATGGTGAGGATAGCAATACTCCTAAAACATTATTAGGCGATAGATCAGAAACAATTAAGAACACTGCAGATGTTCCGGGAGCATTCTATATCGTAACTACATTGGAAGATGGAACAGGTGAAGTAGGCGACAAGGATTATGCGCAGACATCTACTCCAGCAGATAAGGATCATCATAGTGATTATACAGTTAAGAAAGCACTTTATGTAGAAAAAGGTTATTATTGTGTATTTGATGGTTCTACATGGACAACAACTCAGGAAGAGCCTGATAACATGGATGATTACACACTGATTTTTGAATAAACATAGATTATTGTGTTTAGTATTATCTTAGTATTTTATTGGAACCGCAGACCAAATGGTCTGCGGTTTTTGTATGTACCAGAATTGATAATAAAGACTAAACAAGTTTGTTCTTTGGCTATAAAGCACCATCGAGGCATCCTGCGGGATGCCTTTTTTGGTATAAAAAAGAAACGTAGTACCCCGCATAAGCTATTGCTGTACGGCTCGGTTTGGTCATCAACCACATTTCTTTCGGGGGCGATTATAGCGGAGTATGATGATAAAGTAAATAACATATTTCAAAACAAACTCGTCCCTCAGGCCATCCGGCCAGCGTTATTTTTAGCCTTAGAGTAGAGAGACTATTGATGTAGATTATTATAGACAAAGATGTACATTCACTAATATGAACAAAGACATATACAAGGAATAAGATATTGACTGATATTTGTATAAGTGATAATATCCATATATATGATGATATTGATTGTTGACACGATATAACAAATTTGCTATTATAAGAAAGGAGAAAATTAATGTTTGATCTTATTTTTTTCAGGGATAAAGATGGTAATAGTGATGTTTTGGATTATTTATGCGAATTAAGAGACGAATCCTTTCGGAATAAGGATTGTAGAGTAAACCTAAACAAGATAACAGCATATATGGATATGTTGCAGGAATATGGAACGTTTATAGGAACTCCGTTTGTTAAATATATTGAAGATGATATTTGGGAGTTGAGTCCTTTATCAAATAGAATATTCTTTGCATTTATTAATAATGCTACATATATTGTGTTGAGCTGTTATATCAAAAAATCGAAGAAGACGCCTAAACGTGAGATTAAAAAGGCAAGGGACAGATTGGAAGAGTATAGAAGGAGAAATGTATAAATATGGATGAGTGGAGAGAACTCAGGAAAACTTTTAATTTTACTCCTGAAGAAGAAAAAATAATTGAATGTGAGAAAGAATTAATAAGAACTATGGTGAGAATACGTGAGGAGCAAGGCCTTTCTCAGGCTGAATTGGCAAGAATGAGTAACGTTAAGCAACCGGTCATTGCAAGAATGGAAAAAGCAGTTCATTCTCCTCAAATTGACAGCCTTCTTCGTATACTTACACCGATGGGCTATACTTTAAGCATTGTTCCAATTGGAAAGGATCCGGATGCCAAAGAGATGCTCGAGCAGGCAGAAGCCTGGGCGGCTTTAATGACAACTGTGAATAATACAGAAGATAATAAGGATTATGATAGGGAGATAATGAAGTGAATATCGCAGAAAGAATATTTGAAAGATTGAAGGAACTTAAGATGTCTCAGACTGAGTTTTCAGAGAAGACCGGAATCAAGATGTCAACTATGAGCGAGTGGAAGAAGAAGCGAACCAATCCTTCCTCTGAGAAGATCATGCCTATCTGCCTGGCTCTTGATGTATCACCGGAGTGGCTGCTTTCGGGTGCAGAGCGTAAGGGCAGGAACAGCAGTATTTCCAGTACGTATATTATCGATAAGGATTCTGAAATGGGGCTGCTGATTGATGCGTATTCCGGACTGGATCATGATATGCGCCAGAGACTTTTGGGATATGCGGAAGCGCTGAGAGAGTATAATTCATAGAATAACCAGGGTTGGATTAATATGGTTTTATCAGTATAATTGTAGTACTACTGGGAAATAATGTATAATTTGACGAGTTACCGGCAAATGTTTTATATTTTGATGAGTTGATCAGAAAAAAAGTAGAGAGACGAGGAATAGATTTTGATGAGCGAGATTTACGAACAGGCGAAGGAAGTTTTTGAGGAGATAAGCAGTAAGATCAATATGAGCATGGGTAATCTATTGGTGGTTGGATGCTCAACGAGTACGGTTCAGGGCGATATGCCGGGGATGAATTCCAGCGAAGAGATTGCGGATGAACTTTACAGAGCTGTGATTGAGACCTTCGGTGACAGCTTCGATATTGCGATCCAGTGCTGTGAGCATCTGAACAGAGCTCTTGTTATTGAGAGAGAAGTGGCTGAGAGATATGGCTTTGAGATAGTAAATGCAGTTCCTTACAAGAAGGGCGGCGGCGCTTTCGCTACGAAGCATTACTATAGCCTGAAGGATGCTGTGGTTGTTGAGAGTGTAAATGCAAAGGCAGTTGTCGGAATCGATATCGGCGGCGTTATGGTAGGAATGCACCTGAAGCCGGTGGTTGTTCCGATGAAGCTGCAGAACCGTCACATCGGAGAGGCTTTTGTACTCGCCGGCACAAGCCGCCTCAAATATATCGGTGGCGAGAGAGCGAGATATATGTAGATAAAAACTCATTCTGACGGAATCAACATATATGCGTTTCTTATTGCAGGATCATGTTGAATGTGTGCGTTTTAAACAGAATCAGTTTGCATGTGTACTATAAATTGAATATATTAATATACAGATGCTTAGATCCGCCGGAACAGAATGCGTGTTCCGGCGGATTTTGCTATTGAAATATATATGCAAAGTGACTATTATTATGAAGGGTGTAATGAACTGTATTTCACCACAATAACTGACATGAATGAGTGTTTAAATAATGGAATTGTATGAATCAATACAATTCATCAGGAGTTGGTCAGTACCAAACATTTTTTGAAATTGATTGTACTGAATCGATTTAACAGGAGGAAAGTATCATGGCTGACGGTGACAAGGTTAAAGAAAAGGATAAGAAGAACGAGGAATCCGGCGCCGAAGAGAAGATAATGAAGGACGTAAATGACTGCGCGATATATGATGCGAGGACTCTGGGCAATGGAAAGATTGCAGTACTCGGTTTTCAGCATATGTTTGCAATGTTCGGATCGACAGTGCTTGTTCCGGCGTTAACAGGTCTTTCGGTTTCGGCTACACTTCTTTTTGCAGGACTCGGAACACTTCTGTTTCATCTGATCACAAAGGGTAAGGTGCCTGCATTTCTTGGGTCATCCTTTGCTTTCCTTCCGGGATATTTTGCGATAGCTCCGAACGGAGAGAAGGAGCTGTTACCTTACGCATGTCTCGGCGTTGCGTGTGCCGGACTGGTATATCTCCTTATGGCCGGACTTATCAAGGTCTTTGGTGTTAAGAAGGTTATGAGATTTTTCCCGCCTATCGTTACAGGTCCGATAATCATCGCAATAGGTCTTACGCTTTCGAAGTCAGCAGTTGACAATTGCGCGAAAAACTGGCTTGTAGCGATGCTTGCTATTCTTATAGTTATTATTTGTAATATTTATGCAAAGGGCATGATCAGGATCGTTCCGATTCTTGTAGGAGTGCTCGGGGCATGTGCCATAGCTGCCGGTCTTGCGTATGTTTTCGGCCAGACCATTACTGTTAATGAAGGCGGAAATGCTGTGGAATATATCGCTATGGGCGGTTCAAACAAATTCATTCTCTTCAGTAAGTCAAGTCTTGATGCTATTAAGAATGCCGACTGGCTGGGATTTCCTGTAAAATCCGGAGATACGGTTTTCTCTGTATTTAAGGATCCGGATAAGAAGCTTATTATTTCGTCAATCGCAACCATCGTTCCGATAGCTCTTGCGACTATAGTTGAGCATATCGGCGATATTTCGGCTATTTCTTCAACGGTTGGAAGAAACTATATCAAGGATCCGGGACTTCACAGAACACTTACCGGTGACGGCGCAGCAACAGTTTTTGCTTCAATATTCGGAGCACCTGCAAATACAACCTACGGCGAGAACACAGGCGTTCTTTCACTTTCAAAGGTTTATGATCCGCGTGTTGTCAGACTTGCCGGACTCTTTGCAATGGTGTTTTCTTTCTGCCCGAAGTTTGCGGCATGTATATCAGCCATGCCTGTGCCGGTTCTCGGTGGTATATCACTCGTGCTTTACGGCATGATCTCTGCAATCGGTGTACGTAACGTGGTTGAGAATCACGTTGATTTCAGCAAGGCAAGAAATACGATAATAGCAGGACTTATCCTTGTTCTTTCTATCGGCGTTACTTACAGTACAGCCGGTGCAATCAAGTTCTATGTTGGCGATGTTAAGATATCGCTTTCCGGACTTGCGGTCGGATCCATTGTCGGAATCCTGATGAACGCGATCCTGAAGGGCAAGGACTATGAGTATGATGAGTAAAAAATAATATTTGCATTTTGTGGGCAAGATGTTATAACTGATTCAAAGGATATGATGATTGCAAGCAATCACCAATACAAAAACCCCAACAGTAGCCGCTGTTGGGGTTTTTCACGAAAAATACATATTTATTTATAGATAATCATATTGGTTTGTGATATACTGTGGGGTGGAGCGCTTCCGCCCCATTTTGTATTTGAAAAACAAAGAGATAATAAAATAAAACGGAGGACAAAAAATGTACGGTTTTGACGAAATCTTAAAAATCGATCCGGAAGTTGCAGCAGCGATGACCGACGAGATCACAAGGCAGAATGTAAACTTAGAGCTGATCGCATCAGAGAATATCGCTTCTAAGGCAGTTATGGCAGCTATGGGCAGCCCTCTTACCAATAAATATGCCGAGGGTTATCCTGGAAAGAGATACTACGGCGGATGTCAGTATGTAGACGTTGTTGAGGATCTTGCAAGAGAGAGAGCTAAGGAGCTCTTTGGCGCAGAGTATGCTAACGTTCAGCCTCATTCAGGCGCCCAGGCAAATATGGCTGTATTTTTTGCTATCATGAATCCTGGCGACACATACATGGGAATGTCTCTTGATCACGGCGGCCACCTTTCACACGGTTCACCTGTAAATATGTCAGGTAAATATTTCAACTGCGTGCCTTACGGTGTAAATGACGAAGGTCGTATCGATTATGATGAGGTTCTCCGCATCGCTAAGGAGTGCAAGCCTAAGATGATCATCGCCGGCGCATCTGCTTATGCAAGAGCTATTGATTTCAAGAAGTTCCGTGAGATCGCTGATGAAGTTGGCGCAGTTCTTATGGTTGATATGGCACATATCGCAGGTCTTATAGCTGCAGGAAAACACATGAGCCCGATCCCATACGCTCATGTTACAACTTCGACAACTCACAAGACTCTCCGCGGACCAAGAGGAGGACTTATCCTCTGCAGCGAAGAGGTTAATGCAAAATACAACTTCAACAAGGCTATTTTCCCTGGTATTCAGGGTGGTCCTCTTATGCATGTTATCGCAGGTAAGGCTGTCTGCTTCAAAGAGGCACTTTCTCAGGAATACAAGGATTACATGGGCAGAGTAGTTGAGAACGCTTCAACTCTTGCAAGTGCACTTATCGACAGAGGCTTTGATATTGTTTCAGGCGGTACAGACAACCACCTTATGCTTGTAGACCTCAGACGTCTTGACATCTCAGGTAAGGAAGTTGAGAAGCTTCTTGATGAGGTTCATATCACAGTAAATAAAAATACAGTTCCAAATGACCCACGTTCTCCATTTGTAACAAGCGGTGTCAGAGTAGGTACTCCTGCAGTTACAACAAGAGGAGCAGTTAAGGAAGATATGTACGTGATCGCTGATGCATTTAAGGCAGCAATCATTGATAAGGATAACGCAGCCGCAGAAGCTCTCGTTAAGAGCATCACCGATAAGTACCCGTTGTACGGGGGAGCGGCTTTAAATTAATAAATATAGCATACTAGATTCGCGCGTACATATACCTCTGAAGGCGTATTTTATCTACGCCTGAAGAGGTATATGTGAGTGCGAATCGGACTATATTAAAAGGAGTGGAAATGGACAACAATCCTAATAACAGAGATAATGGCGGTCCTAAGAAGAGCGGTCCTTCCGCGACTCTTATCATCCTCATTATTTCAATCGTTCTTACCCTTGTTTTCTGGCAGCAGTACAATGCCTACAAAACATCCGGGGAAGAAGAAGTTTCATATGACAAATTCATTACAATGGTAGACCAGAAGGAAGTCGAGAAGGTCGAAATATATGATGAAAAAATATATTTCACACCTAAACAGCAGACTGATATAACCAAGGATGTTACTTATTATGTTGTAAGAACTGATGATTACAGCCTTGTAGATCGTCTTGCTGCGGCAGATGTCAAGTTCTCCCAGATCGACGAGGGCGGCAATGCGATGATCCGTACGATTCTGTCCTACGTCATCATGATAGCTGTATTTTACATCTTTATGATGCTCATCATGAGAAGCGCCACCAAGGGCGGCGGGATCATGGGCGGTGTCGGCAAGTCCAATGCCAAGATGTATGTGCAGAAGAAGACCGGTATCACCTTCAAGGATGTTGCCGGTGAGGAAGAGGCCAAGGAATCACTGGTTGAGCTGGTTGATTTCCTTCACCAGCCTGAAAAATACACCGCAATCGGTGCGAAGCTGCCTCGAGGCGCCCTGCTTGTAGGCCCTCCTGGTACAGGTAAGACACTTCTTGCCAAGGCCGTTGCAGGTGAGGCAAACGTACCATTCTTCTCTATTTCCGGTTCGGAATTCGTTGAGATGTACGTCGGTGTCGGTGCAAGCCGAGTAAGAGACCTCTTTAAGCAGGCTAACGCAATGGCACCTTGTATTATATTTATCGATGAGATCGATGCCATCGGTCGAAGCCGTGATACCAGACATATGGGCGGCGATTCAGAGCGTGAGCAGACTCTTAACCAGCTGCTTTCAGAGATGGATGGTTTCGATACTTCGAAGGGTCTGATAGTCCTTGCGGCTACCAACAGGCCTGAGGTTCTTGATAAGGCGCTCCTTCGTCCGGGACGTTTCGACAGACGGGTTATTGTTGAGAAGCCTGACATGAAGGGCCGTGAAGACATCATCAAGGTTCATGCCAAGAACGTTAAGCTTGATGAAACGGTTAATATTCACGAGCTCGCACTTGCCACAAGTGGTGCGGTAGGTGCCGATCTTGCAAATATAGTTAATGAGGCTGCCCTCCTTGCAGTTCGTAAGGGAAGAGGCCTTGTATCGCAGAAGGATCTCATCGAGTCGGTTGAGGTTGTATTTGCAGGTAAGGAGAAGAAGGACCGTATCCTCAGCAAAGAGGAGAAGTCAATCGTTGCTTATCACGAGACCGGACATGCACTTCTTACAACACTTCAGAAGCATTCAATGCCTGTTCAGAGGATCACTATCATTCCGAGAACCATGGGTTCACTCGGTTATGTATGGCAGGTTCCTGAAGAGGAGAAATACCTCGAGACCAAGGCTGAGCTCGAGGCTCGTATAGTAGTTACCATGGGCGGCCGTGCAGCAGAAGAGCTGAAGTTCAATTCCGTTACGACCGGCGCCGCAAATGATATCGAGCAGGCAACCAAGATTGCCAAAGCTATGGTTACCATGTACGGTATGTCTGACCGCTTCGGTATGGTTCAGATGGAAGAGACCACAGGTCAGTACCTGGACAACAGGTCTTACTACAACTGTTCCGACAGGACAGCGGCTATGGTTGATGAGGAGATCAGACTTATCGTCAAGAGATGCTATGATAAGGCTATCATGCTTCTCAAGAAGAATGAGAAGATCCTTGATGCTGTTGCAGCTTTCCTTGTTGAGCATGAGACCATCACCGGTGAAGAATTCATGGACATCTTCAACAAGATCACTGCCAATCAGAAGGCAGTTTATGAGGTTGATGATGCATCAGGAAAATACTCTGTAAGACGCAGCTCTTATTCTGTAAGCGTTTCTGACAAAAAGCTTTCGGACGAAGAGGCTAAGGCACTTAAGAAAGCTGAGAAGAAAGCCGAGAAGAAGGCTAAGAAGGAAAAAGATAAGGATAAGAAGGACAAGGGTCTGAAGGCCATCCTCAAGGGCGTTAAGGGTAAGGATAAATACAAGGCTTATAAGCAGTACGAAGCCAGTGATGAATACTACGGCAAGTTCTCTATGGGAGACGATGAGGATGACGAGGATGATGTTCCTGTGAATCCGCTGATCGGTAAAAACAGCGCCGGACAGTCATCTGACAGAAGGGATTCTGTAGCTGCTCGTAATGATAATGCCGGATCGAATAATATCAGTTTTGATACGGATAATCGTTCAAATAATGATAAGAACAGCATGTACAAGACTCCGACAGAAGAGAAGACAACAGGCACTTATCATTCAGTAAATGCTTATTATCCTGCTCCTTCGGATAACAGTTCTTTGGAAGAAAATCAGATAACTGAGGTTTCTACAGATGTTGAAGCATCTTCTGAGACTGAAGCTACTTCAGAAGAGGCAGATAACAACTCGTCAGAAGAGAGAGTTGTAATGCCTTGGGAGAATTATCAGTCAGCTGAAGAGAAGAGAGCTGAGGCGGAAGAAGAGACTGAGGACGATGAATAGTATTATAACAAGCCATGTGTTCTTGATGCACAAGTGCATCAAGAACCGGCGCCATAGGCGCCGTATATTCACATAAAAAAACACAGATTGGTATGCAAGCATCCCATCTGTGTTTTTTTATGTGAATGCATGGCTTGTTACTTTGCTTTGCTCCAGCATCATGTTCCATGATGCTGCTCAGCTGCTGCGCAGCTGCGGTCGTGTTTCACACGACGAGTCCTCACTTCGTTCGGATCATGGGACCATCATCCACTTCGTGGATGCAATCCCATGACTTATTTGTTGCGCTTTTGTTATTATTGGTGGTATACGATTGTCATATGAAAAACATAGAATTATTATTGTTTTTTAGCGGATGAAATAATGATAATATAAACAAAACAAAGGATAATTATTTACCTAATAAAGAAGGAGATAAAGTCATGCCACAGCCACAGAAATTAGTTGATATTTATTCAATCGATGAGATCAAACGTATGACGAACATCGCAGGATCCGTACTGTATGGTATCCTCGGAGATACTTTACCGGATAATGAAAAGTTTGCGCTTCTCAGACAGATAAATACTTATGATATTGTTCAGACCAAGCCTGAGTACATATATCCGGTTTATAAAAATGTCATGCCGGGCTTTGCCGAGAGATTTAACGACGTAGATGAGTTTGACACTATTGTCAAGCTTAATGAGACGAGAAAGAATATTCCGTCAGACAATTACTATGGCAACAACGACTCTTCAGCAACGAGTTATCTTGATGATACCTTTGAGGAGGTTATTAAGTATTCCATAGAGCCTTTCAAGAAAATATCACAGCATCTGGACAACTATCTGAAGACGGCAATCCTTTCAGACAGTGAGATTGAATATGTAAAGACCTATAAGACTGTTGTTGACTGCATAGCAAATGGCAAGAGTATTAACCAGGTAATATATAAAAATCCTGCTTTCATGGTTTCTGAGCGATTTACCGGAGCTATGCTTAAAACAGAGACATATGGCGTGGCTCTTGAGATAACGAATGCAGAGAATAATGAGATTGGATTCGTATTGAAGAATAACTCTGATAAGAAAACGGTAAACTGGAAGAAAACGGTTCTTTCGATTGATAAAACTCCGATCATGGATATGATCAGACAGGGAAATAAGATCCAGGATGACCTTGCTGCATTTGAGATAGGCAATCTCAGCAGGGAGCAGCTTAAGAAGAGCTATAGAGACTATATTAAAACCTGCGAGAAGATGTTCACGATGTCGCAGGAGGAGTTCGACAAGATACAGGCCAGAGGCGGTCTTCAGAACAACTACGACAACTTTGTAAGCGGCTCAAGATCACATAACTATGCCCAGTATGATGCTGAAGCAAGACTTCAGCTTCTTGAGGCAGGCTATCCGATGTCTGATATCCCTGTCATGGCTCAGTTCTATGTAAATATGAAGCAGCTGAGCAGAAAGAATAATCTTCCGGGCGGAGATAAGTCAGAGAAGATTGATGCTGAATGTCAGGCTATGGAAGAGGTCTGGAACAGTGTAGTTAAGGCTCCTACGAAGGCTGATACACTTAATCTCGAGAGCAGAAAGCAGGGTATTGACAGACTTGCAAACTATACAAGAGATCTTATCGGCAGGATTGGTAACGGCGAATTCAAGAATACAGACCTTAATGAGGGCAGAGCAATGGCCACAATCCTTAAGGGGATTGAAACCAGAAAGGCAGCTGAGCCGAGCTTAAATGAGAAGATAGTTCTTGCCGGAACTGCAAAGGATATGTTCAATGCATTCAGAACAGTTGATCCTACGCATATCATATCTTCTTCAGAGTTCAAGGCTATGAAGAAGGCTGTTGAGAATCTTGCGTGGGTAAACAAGAAGGAGAATCCTGCAAAATACGATCTTCTTCGTGATGAGGTAATCAAGGCTACCAAGGCTTACCTCACAATGAAGAATAAAGAGATGAAGGATGGCAAGCATAAGAGGTCTGATCGTGAAGCTAAAAGAGTAAATTTTGCCAACGCTATCTATGACAGACTGACTCTTACCAAAACCAGAGATTACTACAGAGAGGCTGCCAAAGACAAGCGCTTTGTTGTAAATGATGATCTCTCATTTAAGAATGCCAAGGCATTCATCAGAGCAGAGAGACAGCTTAACTACGGAAGAAAGCAGTTTATTTCAGAACTTGAAGGTATAGCAAATGTCCTGATCAACACTCAGGATGACAGAAATAAGAATTTCGAAAACACTGAAGAGCTTGAGGGTTCAACCTCATATCAGCTTATGACTCAGTCACTTCAGCTTGCAATCAATAAACTGAAGAATCCTAATTCTAAACCGGATGACGTTAAGAGAGCACTCAGCCAGTATAATAAATGTGCCAGAAAATATATCAAGGAACATGAAGGCATAATATTTGGACCTGGAACAGGAAAGGGTCAGTCCAGACTTGAGATGGCAAAATACGGTGCAGGTCTTGTTCCGGGTATGATCAACTGCTATGACAATATGAGACGCGAGTTTAATCCTGTAAAGGATGAAACAGGCAAATCATATATGGATATGACAGCTCAGGAAATCGAGGATATGTCATTCCACCTTGAGGAGCTTCATGAGCAGGAAATGCTCAGTAGTTCTACCATCAGGACTGCGGATAATTTTGAGAGAACCTTTGAGTCTTCAAAGAAACAGATTGAGGTCAGGAAGCTTATTTCTGAGAAGAATAAGTTTATGAGTTCAAATTATTTCACCGATGCCAAGAGTGACAGATATGTTGCTCAGAAGAGCGGTGCAAGTGTTTCAGAGCTTGCAGGTAACTTCATCGCGAAGAAATACCTCGATAAGGTCTACAAGGTTGGCATTAAGCCTGAGGAGCTTGAGCAGATTGAGGAGGAGATTAAGAACGGAACCTACGACAGAGAGGTTGCTAGACTCCAGAAGAATCCTGTATTTAAGGCTGTTGTGAAGGGGTATCCTGAGAAGGCTTACAGCAAGTGGGAGGCAGTTGAGAGGAAGGCTGCCAAGATCCAGTCTGACTGCCAGAAGGAGCTTGATGACAATCTTAAGTTCAGAGTAGAGAATTGTACTACTCAGGGCGAATTTATCATTAATTACCACAGAAATGATATATGCGAGAATGCTGCTTCTGTAATGGTAAATCAGTCGATTGCGTCTAAGTCCGGTCAGATCATTGCTCAGGCAATCGCTGCCGATTCAAGTATAGATGCAAACGATGTTATTAAGGGACTTATTGAGAAGGAAACGCAGAACCTTAAGAATAAAGAGAATTACAGAGATAAGAATAATCGTGACCAGTTCGGTATTCATGAGTATGATGGCGATGTTAAGAGCGCTGAGACTATGCAGAAATACATCAGTAACGCAGCAAACAGAAAGAATGTATTTAACAGAATAGTGAACAGTACTCAGACATCACTTAAGAATAACGAGGTTAACAGAGTTGCAGCAGTGAGAGCTCAGAGACAGCTCGATGCGGCAAATAAGAGACCTTCAGCAATGGGCCGCTAGCGGTGCATCTGCAGCTTGCGGACAGCATCGACACGATTTTCGGAACCTGTCTTCTTCAGCAGGTTGGATATATGAAAACGAACGGTGCTTTTTGATATAAAGTATTTATCAGCAATCTCACTGTCACTGAGACCATCCTTTATACAACTAAGTATATCGGACTCTCTGGCGGTGAGATTGTATTGTTTAGAGAAATGTGCAAGGAGATTTTCCTCGGTAACAGGATGCTCCTTTGGTGCTTTTCCGAGCATATAATAAACAAAGAGTATAAGCAGAACGGAAAAGATAGCTGTTGATATCAGGAGCTGGGCTATCAGTGGGATTTCTACATAATAAAACAGAAGAGTTACGAAAACATCCACAAGCCTTGAAAGCATAAGGCCATATGCCGCAAAAGGCAGAAAGCAGGATGAATCCTTTTTCATGTCTGAGAAAGCAACTACTCTGTATACTGCAAGAAATCCGATGAAAAGGTAGCTTAAACAGACTGCCAGAGTTCCGTTTTCACTATGAAAGAGAATGGATGTGGCAATCAGCGGATAGGTCAGACTTGCAAGTGTGAAGAGTTCTCCGAGCGGTCTTGACTTGTCTATTATAAAGCCTGCAGAGATGAGCCCTACGGCATAGAAGGCTCTTCCAAGAGTAAAGTTTGCATTGGAGGTTCCCGGCAGTGACAGGTACAGTCCCGAACCGAGGGAACTTACAAATGACATAATGAGTATAAAAGAAGCAATCCATTTGAAGCTTTTCTTTATTTTCGGACTTTTTTCCGAAGCCGGATCATAGTACATGGTTTCGGAATCGTTTTCCTTGTTCTGAAGTCCGTTTTCGGCGGTATCAGGAGATAATATCGGAAGATCGTCACCATAATAAACTGTCATGATCGTTATAACTGCAAATATTATGTAAACATAAACGGCGGATTCTGAAACAAGAAATTTAGAACCGTCAATCAGTGTCATAAAATACGTTCCTACCGAAGCAACAGCATAGCTGAAGCCGTAGGATTTACCGAGTTCATTGTCCTTAACGAAGGAAGAGAGGAATGTGAGATAATACCCGAAATATATTCCGACCAGCAGGTTGAAGAGGCTTCCGAAGATTATTATGGAAGGGCCATTTTTGATAAGGAGCATACAGGACATAAACGGAATACCGATGAGCAGCGCCACGATAAAGGCCTGCTTCTTTCTGAAGAGCTTTGGTCTTCTGCGTACTATGAAGATGAAGAGTATTACTCCGAGAGCCTGCAGGAGATAATTGAGTCCTGAGGTTATAAGATCAACAAAACCATCGGAATAATAATCCGTAAGAATATACATCTGTGACATATATGCTGATCCGGTATAGAAAAAGCAGAATGCTACCATGAGAGTATAAAGTATAGTTTTGTTGTTTTTCATATTTCTTATCTTATCCATTTGAAACTGCCTCTTTAAGATAAATATGAAAAGATTTTAACATATTAATTGTTTTTGAACAATATCTGCAAATGACGTATTTGCGTGCCCTGTCATTAATCAAACTTGTTTTTTTATAAAATTTAATGATATGTTTATGATGTATTATTGGGAGAAATATGCCTTTCACCGGGTTACAAAAGGGGTGTTCTCAAATCGGATCATTTTTGAGGGGGAACTGAGAGCTATAAAGGTGATAGGATTAATTGTTTCCCCTGATAGATTGAAATGATCCAAAGATATGATAACAGGAGGGATGTTATGAAAAAAGCAGCAAAAAAGAGAGGCCTGTATTTTGCCCTGGCTTTTATGCTGACTGTGGGATTCTGTCTCGCAGGTATTCCGGCGAAAAGGGTTAGAGCAGGACTTGAGGGAGCCGTCCTTAAGATCGGCGATACGACCATAGTTGATAATGGTCAGTTCGTTGATAATAATGATGGCGATGATGATGCCTATATCGGGCAGAATTTTAAAGTTGTAGAAGATGGAACCAATTACAGAATCACGCTTTCACCGGGAGATTTCGGAGCTATCTATGTAAAAAATATGGCTCTGTTTATTTCGGTAGATGCATCGGGAGACTATAATATCGCAAAGAATAAGGATGCAGATTCGGATTATTATGATTACTCGGTTTATTGTGAAGGTGGACGTATTGAATTTCTTGATGCACCTGCTCCACTCGATGGCAGTGAGGAGATTCTTCCAACATTCAATTTTGAAGGCGGAATCAGTAATGGCGGTGCAGCACTGAGATTCAGTGAAGGTACATTTTTTATTGGTAACGGATATGATCCGGCATCTGTCGGTATCGCAGGATTTGGTATAGCTCGTGAGCAGGACGAGCAGTATTCAATCTACCTTAAGGGACGCTGCTACGTCAATATTTATGCTGATACTGCTATAGGCGGAGGCCCCGGACCTGACGATGCATATGCTTATGTCGAAGTTACAAATGGTGCGTTTTTACATATTGATGCCACTGAGTGTGCATGTGATGTTCCTGCACAGTATACTGTCAGCCATGAAGGTGGGGTTTATGTAACAAATGTTGAAGCCGGAGTTGATCAGGGTTCAAACAAGTATATCTGCAGCTATATTGATCCTGATAAAGAAGGATATGATGTAAATTACCGTAAGCAGAACGACGGTGATCCAAGTGGCAAGCAGAACAATACAACCTACAAGGAAACGCAGAATGGTGACGATAATGAGTACTACTCAATGTCTCTTACAGATGGCGCACTTGAGCTTATTTCCAAGCAGAAGCAGCTTACAGCTTTCGGATGGAATACAACGGATATTAAGAACGGCGGTGGTTTTAAGGTATTAAACGGTGTCGGATTCCTCATGAATGTTACTACCGACGAAGAGGGAAATGAAGATTATACCTATAACCTCATCCAGGGAACGGAGCTTGAGATAGAAGTCCTTCCAAAGTACGGTTATCAGTTTAATGTAGATGATATTACACGTGCTGCTAATGATGTTGAAAAAGATGATATTAAAGCTCAGAATGATGTAGCTACATATAAGCTTCCTGTAAGTCTGTGGAACGTTCATCTTGCAGAAGCTTACAGAGGAGCTACAAACGATGCGGATGCATCGAAGGCAACAAGCATTGATGGTGCTAATATCGTACTTGATAAAGCTGAGGATACCAGTAATTTCAACGGAAATCTCAGACTCACTGTAGAAGATGCCGAGAATGCAAATGAAGAAGGTCTGATGAACGAACTTGGTGATGATAAGGATGATTATGAACTCTTTGGAGTATATGACCTTACAGTTAATTCCGTAGTTACACAGGGTGATACTGATGGTGTGTGGAAATCAGAGCCTATTACGGAATTCCAGAAGGATGCTGAAGTTTATCTCTATCTTGAAGGAGAGGTAGAGCCGGGAACAAAGGCTAAGGTTGTTCGTGAGCATCAGAACGGAAAGAACGTTGAAACAGAAGTACTTGAAGGCGAGGTTGTTGAAGTACAGGTACCTGGAGAAAATGGCGAAGGAACGAATTCTGTTCCTGCAGTACGCGTTAGTTCTGACAGATTTTCTACCTACGCTATCGCATTGGAAGCTACGTCTGATGACGATGACGACGATGATGACGATGACGACGATGATGACGATGACGACGATGATGACAATGATGACGATGACGACGACGATGATGACGACGGTGACGGTGACGATGATGACAACGATGACGAAGGTGACGACGATGTAGATGATGATGGTGACGGCGACGATATAGAGCCGGGGCCTGATCCTGAACCAATCCCTGAACCTGGCCCTGAAGAGCAGCGTATCCTTGTAAAGGATGAGGCAACAGGTATCAATGTCGAGATCAGAGCTTATGAGGGTACTGAACATTATAAGCTCAGAATTGAGAGCTTTGATCTTTTGGGTGCGCCGGAGGATGAGCTTGCAGAGGGCAAGGAATTCCTGAATATACCTGAGGGATACGAATTCCTTGAGGCACATGAGATATTCATGTTATCTGATATAAATGAGGAAGGCGAATTCACAGGAAAGTTTGATTATGAGGTTTATGGCAGAGAGCCGGTTATCTATATCCCGGTAGAACAGTACCTTGAGGTATGTGATCTTAAACTTCTTTACTACGTTCATGATGATTGGGAAACAAAGGTTGAATATCCTGAGTTCACAATTGAGAACGGAATGCTTGTAGTATCAGGAGAAGGCATTGAAACAGATGGTGACTTTGTCTTACTCGGCAAGGCTATTGAATGGAACAGAATCACTATTACGGATCAAGCTACCGGAATAAGCGTTACATTCCTTGCTCCGGATGGTCCTGAAAACTATAAGCTGGATATTGAAGAACAACTCGGTGAAATTAATGATGAAACTATGGATTATCTCAGATTAGTCTATGATGTCCCTGAAGATTATGAAGTAGCTTCAGTTCCGGTGTTAAGGATCGTATCATCTGATCCGGATAAGGATATTACGTATTATAATCGTCTGCCGGTTACATATTTACCGCTTGGTGAGGATGTAATTGAACTGTATAATATCAAAATACTCTATATAAATGCTGAAGATGAGTCAGATTACAAGTATCTCGATTTCACTGTTGAGGGTGGTAATGTCGTAATTGATCAGGAATTGGACGGAACCTTTGTCATCCTTGTTTCTCCGAAAGAGGCAGAAACAGAGGCTCCAACAGAAGAACCATCTTCTGAGTCTGTGACAGAAGTGCCTTCAAGTGAAACACCAACATCAGAGGCAACTTCTGCCAAAGAAGCTGATATATCGACAGAGGCTGCGACAGAAGCAACTACTCAGGCCGGGGATTCTTCACCGCAGACCGGAGACAGCAGTGATCCTGCACTTATGCTTATGCTTCTCTTTGCATCGGCAGGTCTTGTGATCATGTCTATGAAGAAGAGCAAAGAAATGAGAAATAAGTGATCATTTATATGATCATAATTGAAAAATGATATTTGATCATTATTGATCATAACAAAGGGGCTGCCGGTTCGGCAGCCCCTTACGTCTTATATGAATATGTGATGCTACGTATATGTTGATATATGGAGGTAATAATACGTCGGACCATGGAGTATATGATGCTGTGTATTATCTCTCCGACAATTCGTCGAGTGTTTTACCATAAGATGGGATGAAATCACGCATAAAATCAGAAACCTCAGGAAGCTCATCGGCAAGATTGGTGAGCTTCTTTTCTATGCTCGCCTTTGCACTGCGGAATTCTCTGTTACCGGAGTTTTCTTCTTCAATACATTTGATATAGGCGGAGAGCTTGTCGGCAGCCTTGACGAGACGACGCATGTAGCGGTCGTTTTCGGTGTTTTCTGCTCTGTAAAGCTTCTCGAATTCAGGTCGCAGGTCGTTAGGAAGCTCATTCAGAAGTTTCTTCTCGGCGATTGATTCAACCTCCTTGTAGGCTGCTTTGATATCCTCGTTGTAATATTTTACTGGGGTAGGCATATCGCCTGTGATGATCTCCGAAGAATCATGATAGAGTCCGATAAGAGCGGCCTTATCACTGTCGAGGGATTTGCCGTAGCGTACATTTCCGATAACGCATAAAGCGTGTGAGATCATCGCTACCTCAAGACTGTGCTCTGACAGATTCTCGGCCCTTGAGTTTCTCATGAGCGCCCAACGCTCGATATATTTCATTCTTGATATAGTTGCAAAGAAATTGTAGTTCATATTTTCACCATCCGCTTTTTATTTATGACATAATTATATCTGTGTGTATTGCTTAATTCAATACAAACATTCAAAGCGAGAGAAGGTGTGATAATAATTGTACATTTCTTTTGACATACTGCATGTATTGTTGCAAAATGTAATGGAGAGGGTCATCAGATCTCTTGATATGATGTTGGAGGGAATTTAGTTGAAGCTGAAAAATCTTTTACAGTACAATGATATAGTGATCCAGTGCCATGACAATCCGGATGCGGATGCACTTGCATCGGGATACGCGCTGTATTGGTATCTGGAGCAGAAGGGGAAGAGTCCGAGGTTTATCTACCGCGGACGTAATCAGGTGCAGAAGAGTAATCTTATGATCATGATCGATCAGCTTTCCGTGCCGGTAAGCTACGAACCGGATTTTGAGGAGAAGCCGGAGCTTCTGGTAACGGTTGACTGTCAGTACGGTGAGAAAAATGTCACAAAAACAGAAGCCGGTACAGTTGCTGTTATAGACCACCATGAGTCTATGATCAAAGCCGGAAAGGAATCTGATGAGAATCATGAGATCCGTGCAAATATAGGCAGCTGCGCGACTATCCTCTGGGATATGATCCGCGAGGAAGGACTGGATGTTAACGAAAACAGAAAGCTTGCAACAGCCATGTATTACGGACTTTTTACAGATACAAACAGGCTTTCCGAGGTGTCTCATCCGCTTGACCGTGATATGATCGATAACCTGATTATCATGAAAAGTCTGATCACTGAGATGTCCAATTCAAATATAACCCTGCGTGAGCTGAAGATAACAGGAAGGGCGATAATGGACTATCAGTATTTTTACGACAACAGATATATGATCATCTGTGCCGAAAAATGCGATCCCAACATCCTCGGAGTTATAAGTGATTTTGCTATGGAAACAGCCGGTGTTAATGTGTGTATGGCTTACTACAGCGCACCTTCGGAGATTAAGTTTTCTGTAAGAAGCTGCGTCAAGGAGGTTCATGCGGATGAACTGGCAGCCTTTCTTGCGGAAGGACTCGGCGGTGGCGGAGGCCATATAACCAAAGCCGGAGGTACTATAAGACCGGAAAAACTGATGAGAAGCATCGGTGGCAGCTTCACAGAGGATGAAATAAATGAAAAACAGCTGGCCAAGGTGGCAGCGGAGCATTTTAAGAGTAAATTTGCACTTTATTTTGAAAGCTATGAGATCATCTATGCAAGAACTGCAGAAATCGATATGACAGGCATGAAGCTTTATGAGAAGCTTCCACAGGAACTGGGTGTTGCCAAACTCACAGATATCTTTCCGGCAGGTACCAGAGTCGGCATAAGAACGCTTGAGGGCGACATTGATATAGATATAAATGATGAACTGTATCTTATGATAGGAATTGAAGGAGAGGTTTATCCGATCAAGGCCGAAAAGCTTGCGAGAAGCTACAATATGCTTGATAAGCGTTATGAAAGAACGCTCGAATATTCACCAAGCATCCGCAACAGCCTTACAGGAGAGGTTCGCAAGGTTCTTGAGTACTCGCATACTGTCATTAGCACGGGAATATCGCGTATTTACGCACGGCCTCTTAATCGGAGCGTCAAGCTTTTCACAGCCTGGGACGAAGAAAAATACTACTCGGGTGATCCGGGAGATTATATCGCCGTCCGCGAGGATGACCCACACGACATATATGTCATTCGCGAGCGCCTCTTCCCACAGTTATATAAAGAAATATAAAAAACAAGCCATGCTCTGTTCTTGATCCACTGCGTGAATCAAGAACCATCGCCGTAGGCTCCTGTATGCGAAAAAACAAGCCATGCTCTGTTCTTGATCCACTGCATGAATCAAGAACCATCGCCGTAGGCGCCGTATACGAAAAAAACATAATGCACAGAATGGTATGCAAGCATCCCATCTGAGCATTATGTTTTTTTCGTGCATGGCTTGTTACATTAGCTTAGTGTTCAAGTCCATATTCCGATTTCTCCTCATCAGTCATCTCAAGACCATTGAGGAACTTTTTACCCTTTTCCATCAGCTCATCCACGGTATAATGCTTAAAATACCCCAGATGAAATTTTGTCTTGCTGTTATATGAGTAGGACATAAAGTGATCCGTAGGACCATGATGTCCGAGACAGTAGTTGAGATTTGTAATCTCATACCAGCTCTTTGTATCGATAACGTCAGTCAGCTGGCCAATCTGTATATACAGAAGATGGTTCTTTTTGTCATATTCAAACTTGGCTACGTTTTTTGCAGCGATATAGGTTGAAAGATCACATCTGCTAATGAAGGAACCATCAGCTATTTTGTATCTGTAAAGTGTTCCGTTTGAGTATGGAACAAGAAGCTCGCCATCCAGACAGAAGAGACCGATAGGCGTTGTGCCCGGACAGGTGAAATAGTATTTCAGCGAACCTTTTCTGTCAAACGCTCCAATTGTACTTTCATCGGTTGCTATGATCAGCTCCTCAGTATCATCATAGACGCAGTATTTACCGCCGGTCCATGCATATGGAGACTCAATATTTACGGTTTTTTTGGTATTCGTATCGATCAGGAAATCATCGCGCTCTGTCGGATAATATATAATCTCCGCATCCTTTATGTATATAGGAGATGTGCTGTATGATTTGTATTCATTGCCAATAGGATAGATTGCGGTCTTTCCGGTTTTGGTATCATACATCCCGACAGAAAATGCATTGTCCGGATCATTAACAACATACACCAGCTTATCGTCAGTAAGCTCTGCTATGTGGTCTGTAAGTGATGAAACGTCCGAAAGGAATGAGTCACTGACCTCACCGGTTGACAGGTTTACTGAAGTCAGAACAGTTTCAAGGTTCTTGAACTGGACGAGATAGTAGTAGCCTCCACTTGCTCCGAGCAGCTTATGGTTAGCTACGAATTCGTGGCTAGCATCCGATGCAATACGCCACATAACTCTGTTTTCGTTTGGATCTACAAGCGTCAGGGTTTTTACACCTTCTTCATCTGACATGACTGCCAGAACTTCGTCATCGAGAGTAAAATTATGAAGCAGTTCACTGATAACAAGATTTTCATCGATTTCCTGCCATTCATCATCACCTACATGAAGTCCGTAGTAGATGATATCTCTTGAAAAATCCTGATGAACATAAACGCCGTTACTGATATCGACCTTATCAAGGTTATCCGTAAATTCATTAAGTACTGATACTGCGTTTTCTCCGTATGACGGATATGGATTTACCAGTTGACCATCAGTGGTTATGTATAACGGCCATCCGTCACCGTCGCGGTCACTGATATCTATGATAGAAGAGTTTGTATTATGGCTGTAGTAGCATGTTCCGTTATCCAGGTCGTAGATCTCGGCTATATTTCCGCAGAAATAAGCCACCTGATTATCCTGAAGTATAGGCATGAATTCGCTGGCGAGAACAACCTCGGTACTTACCAGATCATGACTCCAGTTTTTGATGAGCGTTTTAGCATTGAGACATTCTATAAGAGTATGATCCTGGTTAAGAAATGTCATTTCCGATATGGTCATGCTGCTGCTTGAGGATTTTCCCGAATAGGCTATCATAATACGGTTATCATCAGCCCATGCGAT
>CAMNMC010000062.1 GCA_946544235.1 uncultured Lachnospiraceae bacterium
GGAAGCTGTTCTTTTCCTGGAAGAGAACCATTGTATAATCATTGCCTCTCATACGGAAGTTGTCCTCCGGTGAATAAGCCTTCGATGAAAGGCCGGTCTTCTCAAATGCCTCCGGAGTCATCGCACTAGCAAATGAAACAGCCACAAAATCCTTCTCCGAAAGCGTATCTCCCTCATTGCATGGTCCGACTGCACAAAGCTCATCATCTATATTTTTCAGTTTCTGTATCTCTTCGTCATTGAATATCCTTGCACTCATGTTTCCGGCACGCTTTGGATTTCTTCCGTAGATTCCATCTATAGCGTTTATGACATCACGATATTCATCAGGTATCCAGATACGGTTGTGATCAGTCTCATTCTGCAGCTTCTTTGCAGCCTCTTCAGTCTCATTTCTGAACTTGTATCCTTCATCGTTTAAATACTCTTCGTATTTTTCTCTTGTTACATAGTCCTCGTTGTTAGCATCAGCAGGTCTGTCAGCCCTGAAGCCACGCTTTCTGTTTACTGTCCTGAGCAGTGCATCAAACTTCTCCGGCTCAAGTTCTTTAGAAAGGAGTGCCATAACATTCTTGAAACGCTCGTTTCCGAAGCCGGCATCCCTCACTTTTTCCTTTCCGGAAATATAAGAGAGACAGTTTTTGATCATCTTCTCTTTAAGCTGGGCAGCCTCTCCGCCACAGTTTCTGTCTACAGCATCTATGTAAGCTTTCATTGAAGAAAGCATCTTCTCATATTTGTCAGAATTAGTTTTGTGGAAGGCTCCGTGTCCCTGCTTTGTTGCCTCAAGACGATCAATGACCATTCTGATATGTTCATCATCTCTGTCTATCTGATCATTAAAGGTTTCAGCGATGCCCGGCTGCGTCGTGAAATTAAAAGTTTTTCCGGACTGAATTATCTCTGATGTCTTCTTAAGATTATCGATGATAGTTTTATAATACAGTTTATCTGACTTATCGATTCCTTCTTCAGCCTCCCATTTCTTGAACTCGTCAGCGATACCGTTCTCCATCTTCATCTTATTTCCGGTCTCATAGAGCTTTCGTTCCGACAATGAGAGGTTTCCGACAAAATCCTCTATTGCATTAGCGATCCAGCTGCTTCTTACGGCATCATAATATGCATGTTTAAAATATAGTATTACATCTGACTCCGCTACGTCCTCCACCTTAACTCCAAGCTTAATAGATGCTTCATTTTTGATAAGAAAAGCTCTGTATTTATCATAGAAAAGCTCATCCTCAGACTGAGCGCCTATATTTTCCAGGTATTTCTTTCTCTTTTCCCCGCGGAACTCCATATGATCCAGAACATCCTTGAAGGTTGTCGTATTTTTGTTAAAATGCAGATCCGTCCAGATCATTTCCTGTAAGTTATGCCCATTATTATTGATCGTATCATTGTAATTTAAATACTCATCAATCTGGTTTTCTGTCTCCTGAGAGATAAACTCCATATTGGAATAGAAGCCTCTCTGGCCGTAGGCAAGATAATCAGCCTTGGCAGTCTTGATCCTTATCTGTTCAGCCTCAGGAAGGCGCTGTCCCTTCTCATCATATTCATCCGGAAGCGAATCATAAATCTTCTTTTGCTCTCTTCCCATTTCAAGCCTGTTCTTACAGCCAAGGATTGCCCATGTCCTGTAAATCTCTCTGGCATCCTTAATCGTATAGGTTCCGGCTTCACTCTTATCGATATATTCCTTAAAGAAGTCGCTTACATAAACCCTGCCATTAAGATCTTCTTCATCTTTAAGCTTTCCATCCCTGTGGAAACCGTAGCCCTTTCTGGCATCTTCTTCATAATAAATACCCGATTCCATCATACGGTTTTTGGCAAGATAGACCTGAAAGAACAGCATCTTGTCCATAACAGTTTTCTGCTTATTCTTAGTATTCTGAACTTTGTTTTCATCTTCTGCCATTGTTTTATATTCCTCCGTTTTCACGTTAATATTTGCCTTTTTAAAACATCATACACATCGTAACACTCCACAAATAACAAAAGCGCAACACAAAAAAAGTGGTAAGCTTCCTGTCAACATTTACAAGCTTGATGATAAATACGATATTACTGACGAGGTTCTGTTTGAACGCGGCAGCGGAGAATAAAAAAATCAAGGTCGTCCACACCGGACGGCCTTATCTTATATTAATACAAACATGTTTTACACATCCCGGTAAACAGCATACTCAGGAATCATCTCTCCCTGTACTGCAGACCTGAATCAGCATATCATATGTGATACCTTCAGCACGATTGAAATTCCATTCCAGATGATATTCTTCCGGATCATAATGTGTTCTGATATCCATTATGCACTGATGGGCTCCTTCGACAGGACTCTCCGGCATGTATTCATTTCCAAAGATCACGCATCTTTCTGCAGCCTTTATCAAGGCACTGCAGGTGCCCGGAATAACCATGTTATTCATCTGATGAAGTCTTTCGCTCAGCTCGTTCTCCAGATTCACAGCCTCCGGCAGGACATCCCTGACACTGAATAATAATGACCTGAAGAAGAATGACAGCAACCCAAAAAGCTGACTGTAAACCCCACAGCATACTATTACATCCGGCGATACATCAGACAGTTTATCAAGAAGCTCTCGCTCTTCCTTTATCAGCTTATCGGTTAGTCCATCCAGATATGACATGATACGCAGCCGTAAAGACTTAAGTGTGATATTTTTTCCTTCTTTTCTCACAAAGGAAAGCATATCTTCACAGACAGCTTCTATATCCGTCTCACTTATACCGGTCAGAGACAGTTCCCTGATATCAGCCTTTTTACGATATACCTCAGGCAGACCGTCTAAAGCTTTGTACATAGCTTCTTCATCAATATCCAGAAGAAAAGCCTTTTCTGACACAGCAAGGATTCTCCTTAGATCAATGTCATTGCAGCGACCGGCACCTATTATGGCTACTGTCCCGGGCTCTCTCTGAAGTATCAGATCCGTCAGGCTCACACGATATGACTCCCAGTCTGTCCATGCATTTTTCATTATAAACTTATCCTTGATCTGTCTGTACACACTCATATCAGCGTAATTCCATCAGCTTCTCGCCATCATCACTCATCTATCCTGATATCCTTCAGAAGATCGGCCAGCGAAGTTCTTATTTCTTCTGATTCAGGAATAACAACCTCTTCCTCGACCTCCTGATCCTCCGGATTCTCAAGGAGCGCCTTGATGGAAAGTGATATCTTGCCATCCTTATTATCGATAACCTTAACATCAACCTCCTGGCCTTCCTTCAGCACTACTCCCGGATGTTTGATTCTCTGGTGTGATATCTGTGAGATGTGAACCAGTCCTGACAGACCATCAGGAAGGTCGATAAATGCACCGTAATCCTTGATGGTTCTGACCACACCATGAAATATCTGACCTGCCTGAACATCAGAAATCTTCTTCTTTCTGTTCGCTTCCTGCCTCTCCTTCAGTATTTCCTTTGCGGAAAGTATCAGTTTATCATCATCAATATCTGCCTCAAATACTCTGACCTCAAGCTCCTTACCCAGGAATGGATCCAGGTCCTCTATTCTTTCAAGTGACAGCTTTGAAACAGGAATAAAAGCTCTTATGCCTTCAAAATCGGCAACAACTCCACCCTTAACAACTTCACTGACCGTAACAATGATATTTTCCTGTGATTCCTTCAGCTCCTCGGCCTTTCTCCATGCCAGAAGCGTATCCGTATCATGAACGCCATCTCCCATCAGGCTGTACGAAGCCTCCAGCATATCCTCAAAATCTTTCATTGACTCTCCCATTTTTGTAACCCCTTTCATTTATCTATATTTTTTAATATTGTATTCTACCGAATTCATCCGGCTGTTTCAGATAACCTCAATCTGGCACATCTTCATGGCAAGAAGTGCGTTTGAATGACTGTCAGGCGTAACTCCGGCGCAGCACTCTGCCTCAACCGTGACCGGCACCTCTGTCAGAAAAGCTTTAAACAGCATGGCATTTGAGATAACACAGATATCGGTGCAGAGGCCGATCACCGTTATTTTTTCAATAGGATCAAGGCTGTTTTCTGCCGCAAGATATTCTGCTAAAGTTCTGCTTCCGAAGGTTGGTTTGTTAATTACATTTTTATCTCCGTCCTCAACATAAGCGGCCAGTTCTGATGCGATCATCCATCCTTCGCTTCCTTCTATGCAATGCACAACAGGCAGATTTTTTCCTTCCTGCGTTGAGAGATAATCCTCCTGATGAGTATCTCTTGTAAATATAACCTTTTCGCCTTCTGCGACAGCCTTTTCAATTCTCGCTTTAACCTTCGGAACTATTGAAACTGCCTCTGCCGTACCGAGCTCACCATCAATAAAATCCTTCTGCATATCAACTACTATCAGATATTTCTGCATTTCCTATATTCCTCCTGTATTTTATACTCCACGCCACTGCGTGTCTTAGCGTTTCAAGAATCACTCCTATGCGACAGTTCGTTGCAATAAAACAATCGTCTCAACGTCGTTTTCGTTGATTAACATTTGCTTCCAGTCTAAAGGCTATAAGTTCATCAAGATCTGTATCCGTTTGGGGTCTAATACTCACTGCGCATTCCTGGTCCTTAACCGAATAATCAACACTGACATTTATAAGATTGTTTATCTGAATTAATCATCAGTTGCATTTTTGCTACATCTATCCTCAGAAACGCATTTATCAATATCAGAAATCGCACCATCAATTATCTTCTGCCTAATGGATGCTGCATCTTTAAACGATTCTACGGTTATATTTTTTGTTGTTATATACTCCTTCAAATTTATTTATCAAATTCAAAGTTTTTGTATCACTTCTAACGAATACTATCATTTCATCATAATTATTAGCTTTTGATTCTTCCTCTATTTCAGTGTTCGTTTCATCATTATAACTCTGGTCAGATGATAAGCGGATTTTTTCCAACTGTGATATCAAAGCCAGAGGAACATGAATAAAATTTGCCGTTAACCAGACTCCATTATTATAATAATATTCTTCACCATTTAATGTGTATTTTCCCAATGTTGCTCTCCTAAACAAGACTAATAACATTTAATCTACACTAATAATTATATATATATTATCATTACATTCAATATCAAGATTTATTTGAGACCGCGTAAATTTACCTTCGGAAACCAAATGTGGGAACCCACTAATGATAGCTGTGTTCAGCTATTAGATGGGTAGATTCTACTACAC
>CAMNMC010000063.1 GCA_946544235.1 uncultured Lachnospiraceae bacterium
GCTACTCCCTCATGCTTCCGCATGCCGCATATGTTGTGCCGCTTCGCGTCCCATCATCTACGTCATGCTTCGCGACTGCCCGTCTGTTCGACGGTCAGTCAAGCGCAACGATCACTTCGTGATCATTGCTGGGCTACCATCTTCAGATATGCGTTGATGAACGGATCGATGCCGCCGTCAAGTACTCGCGCTGCATCGCCGACTTCGCAATTAGTTCGATGGTCCTTAACAAGTGTATATGGCTGAAGGACGTATGATCTGATCTGGCTTCCGAAGCCGTTGTCGGCAACCTCGCCTCTGATACCGGACATCTTCTCCATATTTTCCTGCTGTTTCATCATGAAGAGCTTAGCTTTCAGCATCTTCATGGCCTTGTCTTTGTTCATATGCTGAGATCTTTCATTCTGGCACTGAACAACGATTCCGGTAGGAAGATGTGTGATCCTGACAGCGGATGAGGTCTTGTTGATATGCTGACCGCCTGCACCGCTGGATCTGTAGGTATCAACCTTCAGATCATCATCTCTGATATCTATCTCTATAGTGTCATCTATTTCCGGCATGACATCAACCGAACAGAAGGATGTCTGCCTCTTGCCGTTTGCATTGAAAGGTGAAATACGTACAAGTCTGTGAATACCATGCTCAGACTTCAGATAGCCATAAGCATGATAGCCGTTCACCTGGAAGGTAACTGACTTGATTCCGGCTTCATCACCCGGAAGATTGTCAAATTCCTCTACGCCGAAGCCCTTCGCTCCTGCCCATCTGGTGTACATACGATAGAGCATGGAAACCCAGTCACAGCTTTCGGTTCCTCCCGCTCCGGAGTGAATGGTAACAACTGCGTTATTTGTATCAAATTCGCCTGAAAGCAGTGTCTCTATCCTGAAGGATTCAAACTTCTCCTTGAAATCCTCAAGCATCTCGCCGGCTTCCTCAATGAGGTCCGTATCATCCTCTTCTTCAGCCATATCGATCATTGCTTCAATATCATCAAAGGCTGTCTGGATGGCACCGAACTCAGCGATGGTATCCTTCAGATTCTTAACTTCTTTCATGATCTTATTGCTTTCTTCGACATCATTCCAGAAGTTCTGATCTTCCATAGCTGCTTCAAGCTCTTTTATTCTGTTTTCTTTACCTGCTATGTCAAGAGAATCCTTCACTTCAAGCAGTGGTTTTCTGTATTCATTTAAAGTGAATTTGTACTGATCAAGTTCAAGCACTCCGCTCACCACCTTTTAATTTATGATAGGCGACTGCCCGACTGCTCGTCGGTCAGTCAGGCGCAATAATCGCTTCGCGATTATTGCTGGGCTACTCCCTCATGCATCCGCATGCCGCATATGCTGTTCTGCTTCGCAGCCCATCATCTCCGTCATGCTTCGCGAACAGTCTCCTTTCGGAGCCTGTTCAGGCGCAATAATCACTGCGTGATTATTGCTGGGCTACTCCCTCATGCCAACGGACATCGCATCCGTCCTGCTGCTCACAGCAGAACAGCTCCGCTGTCCTAGGCGACTGCCCGACTGCTCGTCGGGCAGTCAGGCGCAATAATCGCTTCGCGATTATTGCTGGGCTCCGTGACAATATTTATATTTCTTACCGCTGCCGCATGGGCATGGGTCGTTACGGCCAACCTTGGCCTGTTTTCTCTTAACAGGCTCCTTCTTGGCTGTGGTATCCTTGTTGGTACCTGTAACCTTGGCTACCTGCTCACGCTCAGCCTTCTCTTCTATTCTTACGTGCATGATAAGACGTGATGTATCTTCCTTGATGGCATCTGTCATATCATTGAACATATCGTAACCAGCCATCTTGTATTCAACAAGCGGATCTCTCGAACCGTACGACTGAAGACCGATACCCTGACGGAGCTGATCCATATCATCGATATTGTCCATCCACTTTCTGTCTACGACCTTAAGAAGGACAACTCGCTCCATCTCACGCATTGTTTCAGGATTAGGGAATTCAGCTTCCTTGGCTTCGTAAAGTCTTGCAGCCTCTTCCTTAAGTCTCTGCTTAAATGCACCGGCACTTCCCTTCTGCTTCTCATCCTCAGTTAAGGTGATAGGCTGAAGCGGAACGATCGGACGAAGTGTATCGTTCAGTTCCTTGAGATCCCACTCAGAAGGATCAACTTCATTTGAAGCTACCTTATCAACATATCTTGCGACTGTATCCTGAACCATTCCGAAGATGGTATCTCTCATATTTTCGCCGTCAAGAACCTTACGACGCTCGGCGTAAATAACCTCACGCTGCTCGTTGTTAACCTCATCATACTCGAGGAGGTTCTTTCTGATCGCAAAGTTGTTAGACTCGATCTTTCTCTGAGCTCTCTCGATGAATCGGGAAATAGTCTTATGCTGGATCTCTTCACCTTCAGGAATACGAAGAGCATCATAAACTCTCATAACCTTCTCTGAACCGAAGAGTCTCATCAGATCATCCTCAAGTGAGAGGTAGAACTTTGAATATCCCGGATCACCCTGACGACCTGAACGACCTCTCAGCTGGTTATCAATACGTCTTGACTCGTGTCTCTCAGTACCGATGACCATAAGACCACCGAGCTCTGCAACACCTTCACCAAGCTTGATATCGGTACCACGGCCGGCCATATTTGTTGCGATGGTTACAGCACCCTTCTGACCTGCGTCAGCGATGATCTCTGCTTCCATCTCATGGAACTTGGCATTCAGGACTTTATGCTGGATGCCGCGCTTCTTGAACATATTGCTTATTTCTTCTGATGAATCGATATTTACTGTACCGACAAGTACCGGCTGACCCTTCTGATTTGCCTCGTAAACCTGATCAACGATGGCCTTCAGCTTCTCTTTCTTGGTCTTATAAACTGCATCGTATTCATCTATTCTCTGAACAGGAAGGTTTGTAGGAACAACTACAACGTCCATTCCGTAGATCTCACGGAACTCTTCCTCCTCTGTCTGGGCGGTACCTGTCATACCTGCCTTCTTATCATATTTATTAAAGAAGTTCTGGAAGGTGATAGTTGCAAGAGTCTTGCTCTCACGTTTAACCTTAACGTTCTCCTTAGCCTCGATAGCCTGATGAAGACCATCGCTGAAACGTCTGCCCGGCATGATACGTCCGGTGAAGCTGTCGACGATGAGAACCTGATCATCCTTAACAACGTAATCCTGATCCTTGTGCATAAGTGCATGAGCACGAAGAGCAAGGATGATGGTGTGCTGGATCTCGAGGTTTTCAGGATCGGCAAGGTTCTGGATGTGGAAGAACTGCTCAACCTCCTTGACACCCTGTGCAGTAAGAACAACGTATTTATCCTTTTCATTTACAAGGTAGTCACCATCTTCTTCTATCTGAGTACCCATAAGGGCATCGAACTTACTGATCTCTGTAGATGCGGTACCTCTCTCCATTCTTCTTGCGAGGTAATCGCACATCTTGTAGATGTCTGTTGACTTTCCGCTCTGTCCGGAAATAATGAGCGGTGTACGAGCCTCATCGATAAGGATAGAGTCGATCTCATCGATGATCGCATAATGGAGTCCTCTCTGAACGAGACGCTCCTTGTAGATTACCATGTTGTCACGGAGGTAATCGAAACCAAGCTCGTTATTTGTAATATATGTAATATCGCATTTGTATGCTTCTCTTCTGTCATCGTTTGTATCAGAGTTGAGGATAACTCCGACAGTCAGTCCGAGGAAGCGGTGAACAGAACCCATCCACTCGGCATCACGCTTTGCAAGGTAATCGTTAACGGTAACGATGTGAACGCCCTTACCCTCAAGTGCGTTAAGATAAGCAGGAAGTGTAGAAACGAGAGTTTTACCTTCACCTGTTCTCATCTCGGCGATACGTCCCTGATGCAGGAGTACACCACCGACAAGCTGAACACGGAAATGCTTCATTCCGAGAACACGCTTTGCAGCTTCTCTTACAACCGCGAAGGCTTCTACCAGGAGATCATCGAGTGTCTCTCCATCCTTCAGTCTCTTCTTAAACTCATCTGTTTTAGCCTTCAGCTCGTCATCAGACAGCTTCTGCATGTCCTCATCAAGAGCTTCTATCTTATCTACGATCGGATAAATCCTTTTTAATTCCTTGTCACTGTGCGTGCCAAAGATCTTACTGCCAAGACCCATTTTTTTCCTCCAGTGTATTTATAATCTTATATGATCACCTGCCGTCAGGCGGCCTTATTTCTCTATACTAATATACATAGTAATCACATCATAACCCCTAATATAACATTTCTTCTGTACTGTGGCAAATGTTTTTTCATGTTTTTTAGGCATATAGCTTGCATAAAACTTGCATTTTATGCGTCATCGGCATATTATATAAGAAGGACTTTGAAAACGGAAGGACTTTACATATGAAAAAATACTGGAAGAACGATAACATCAAGAAGAATCTATTTGTTGGTGCTTTTCTTATAACCTTTTATATAGTTCTGAATAATCTTAGTGATGTGGCCGATGCGGTCACCTGGCTCTTCGGGATATTCAGCCCATTCATCCTCGGCGGTGCGATAGCGTTCATCCTGAATGTTCCTATCTCCAAGCTTGAGAAGCATATGTTCCAGAAACCTAAATATCAAAACGAAAAATGGGCCGGCAGAAGGCGCGGTCTGGCTATGGTAATAGTCATTCTCCTTACTCTGGTTGCAATCGTCGCAATTATCCTCATCATTGTTCCTGAGCTGTCAAAAACCATCGTTAATCTGGCTCAGCAGATTCCTGAGGGAATAGAGAAGCTCTCGAAATGGCTTGTCAAATCAACAAAAAAATACCCTGAGGTTTCAGAGAAGATCAAGAACTTTACCAAGAATTCCGAGAAAGCGATCAATACTGCTCTTTCCTTCCTTTCAAGTAAAGGCTCTTCTATAATAAGCGGCGGCTTCGACGTTATTACCGGAATCCTTTCAAGTGTAACATCCTTCTTCATAAGCTTTATCTTCTCTATTTACCTTCTGGGAAATAAGGACTCGCTTTCACTTCAGGCCAAGAAGGTTGTTTACGCCATTCTGTCAGAAGAGAGAGCAGACAAGCTCATGAGGATTGCAAGACTTTCAAACAGAACCTTCGGAAACTTCATCTCAGGCCAGTGTCTGGATGCATTTATGCTTGGATGTGAATTCATTCTTGTTCTGTCCATCCTTCAGATGCCTTATGCGCTGCTTATCGGTATCCTATGTATGCTGTGTGCTCTTATTCCGATACTTGGTTCATTTATCGGACTGGCAATCGGAGCACTGCTTATACTCCTGATATCGCCGATCAAAGCACTTATATTTATCATCGTATTCACTGCACTCCAGCAGTTCGATGCAAATTTCGTTTATCCGCACGTTGTTGGAAGTTCAGTCGGACTTCCGGGTATGTGGGTTCTGATGTCGGTAACCGTCGGAGGTTCACTCTTCGGTATCGTCGGAATGCTTATACTCATTCCTGTTGCATCTGTTCTTTACACTCTCTTCAGAGAGCACGTATATAAAAAGCTCGCCGAAAAGGAAGTTGATCCTGATAAATACCTTGCAGTTCCCGAACCGGAGGAAGGCCTTCTGGAATCATTAAAGAAGGTCAAGCTTGGCGGCGGCAAACGCTCCGGAAAGAAGTCTGATGATGACGACATGATTGATGATGACGACAATGACGATGATGACGACGATGATGATGACAGCGACGATGATGTAAAGTCCCCTGAAGAGATTATGGAAGACATCAGAGAAGAGATCGGTATAACGCCAATGGCTAAGAATACCGGGGCGCCTTCGCAGAAGAAGAGAAAGA
The DNA here is from genome assembly GCA_946544235.1 of uncultured Lachnospiraceae bacterium. Classification (GTDB taxonomy): domain Bacteria; phylum Bacillota; class Clostridia; order Lachnospirales; family Lachnospiraceae; genus Eubacterium_Q. The sequence goes on from CAMNMC010000063.1 coordinate 5,796, forward strand.
AATAGTTAGTTCGTACAAGCCAGTGTTATTGACGGGCTTCGCCCATCAATAACCGACGCCAGTGGCGCTTAGTAATCATTAGCACAAGCCATGTGTTATTGACGGGCTTCGCCCATCAATAACCGACGCCAGCGGCGCCGTATAATATAATAAAAGAGGGAGGATACGTGTAAACACGCTCCTCCCTCTTTTATTATATTGCATGGCTTGTGCTAGTGGCTAGAACTCTGGTTCTATTAAACCATACGTATTTCCTTTTCTCTTATATACAACGTTAACCTCGTCTGTCTCGGCATTTCTGAATACGAAGAAATTATGTCCGAGGAGTTCCATCTGGATGCACGCATCCTCCGGATACATAGGCTTAACGGCAAATCTCTTACTTCTGATGATCTTGATCTCATCTTCCTCAAGAGCTTCTGACTCGTCCTCAAGGAATCTATCATTGAAGAATGAAGCGTCCTGTTCCTTGTCGATGATCTTCTTCTTATATCTTGTCACCTGACGCTCAATTATCTCAACAACCATATCTATTGATACATACATATCATCACTCACCTGCTCAGCTCTGATGATATGTCCCTTCATAGGGATGGTAACCTCAATCTTCTGTCTCTCCTTCTCAACAGAGAATGTTACCTGAACATTAGTATCTGCATTAAAGAATTTTTCTAACCTCCCAAGCTTATCATAGATCGCATCTCTTAAACCATCGGTTACGTCAATGTTCTTTCCACTAATAATGTAATTCATACGTCTCACTCCTTCTTGCCTCTTATTCAGCAGCGAATATATTATGCTGTCTGAAAGCCTCCTAAAATATAGAGTTTTAAAAGAGCTTCAGCAGTTATTTACACCCTCTGCCGATGTAGTAATTATACCATAGAGCAAGAATTCAATCAATAAAATAATATACTATTTTTTGTCTGACAATTCGGCCAATTTTCATAAAATCACGCCATTTTCGATACAATTTCAAAATATAAAAATCCAAATTTCGTGACAATCTACAAATTATTCATTTGTATATTTTTTTATGCAGTATTTTATGTTAATCACAATCGCCTGTTGAAAATGTTGATAACTTTGTTTATATATCAAAGAAATACGCAAATCAACAAAAGTTTTCAACACCCCCATGTAATAATGCAATATATTATAGTTAACCAAACCATATGTTTGTTGTGCAATTTGCACAAAGAGCTTTTTTAGCGAAAGTGTCAGACGAACAAACGTGTTGATGCTGACTCCGTCAGCAGAATAAAGCATGCCGCTAGCAGCACCTATTCGCGCCGAGACGCATCCCCCGGAGGGTTTTGTATAATAGGAACGCAGTTTCCTATTATACAGAAAAGGAGCCAGACACTGGCACATGTGACTGGCTCCTGAAATATATTTTATTCTTGTGAAAAAAGTCTCTGATTAATAAATGATTCTCATTGCCTTTGCAGGCTCTCTGTAATCATATGGTGAGATCTTGATACCTGTTTCAGGTGTACTTGCATGGACAACCATTCCACCGCCCATGTAAATCGTTACGTGACCGTAATCACCCTCAACTCCGTAGAAGAGAAGGTCGCCAGGCATAATGCTGTCAAGGCTTACTTCTGTTCCACAGTAAGACTGCGAGGTTGCACCATGTGGAAGTGAATATCCAAAGTGTGCATATACAGCCATTGTAAATCCTGAACAGTCAGCACCGTCTGTAAGGCTGCTTCCGCCGTATACATAAGGGTTACCAACGAACTGACATGCAAATGCAACTACTTCTTCACCCTTTGATGAATAAGGAACATCTGAAGGTGCATCCGACTCTGAATCATCTTCTGAATCATCTTCTGAATCTTCCTCATCCTCTGATGCATCATCTGCATCTTCATCGTCGTTATCTTCATCATCAGAAGCATCATCTTCATCCTCATCATCGGAATCTGCATCTGCTTCAGTTGTATCGTCATCATCGTCTGAATCATCTACTGACTCATCCTCTGAATCTTCATCATCATCATCGTCGTCTTCGTCTTCAGAATCTGCGTCTTCGTCATCCTGCTCTTCCTCGGAATCCTCTTCAACCGCTTCTTCAGTATCCTCGTCATCCTTAGTTTCATTCTCATTCTCTTCGAAGAGCTTAACTCTTATTGCGTAGATCGCATCATCGTCATCCTTATCAACGATCTCAATATATTTATTATTTACATATCCCTGAAGGTCGTAATCAATCTCAATCTTTGTCCAGTCTCCCGAATAACCAAGAACCTTATAGGTAAGACCCTGTGGAAGGAAGGTAAGTATATCACTGTCCTCATCAGCATCGCTTCTGAGTCTCAGTCCCTCGCCTGTGATAACTGCAACCTTACCGGTGTAGCTCTCAGCCCACTCAGCTGCTTCATCACCGCATCTGAGGTAGTTGGTAAATACATATCCCTCAACGTCATCTGCTATAACGTATGACCATCCTGTTATCTGTCTTACAACCTCTACTACAGTACCTGTAGGAAGCTCTCCAAGTATATTTCCATCTGTTGATGGATTCTGTCTTACATTGAGAAGCCCGTCTGCTATTACGATAGCCTTGCCGGTGTACTCAGGATGCTCAGCTTCTGCCTCTGTATCTGCCTCAGTCGCTTCGGTTGATTCAGCCTCTGTGGTTGTCTCGCTTGCCTCAGTGGTCTCAGAAGCCTCTGACGTTTCGGAAGCTGTCTCTGTGGTTGTCACTGTCACCGCTTCTGTCTTGTCATTAGCTGCCGACCTGCTGCCTGCTGCTTTCAGATCATCCGCTTTCTTATCCTCTGCCGCCTTCTTGGTATCCTTCTCAGCGGAAGTATTGGTTGCTTCTTTTACTTCTTTCTTTGCTGTATTTGCCTCAGCGTCTGCTTCTTTCTCAACATATCTGTCAACTGCTGCAGATATTCCAACGTTTGACTGATTATAGATTGTCTTTTCATCTCCTGCTGAAACCGCTACAGATGAAAACATAAGCCCTGCCGTCACTACAAGTGCGGCGAATTTCCTGGATGGCTTGATCATTACTCGAAAGTCCTCCTGTCATATCTAAAAAACTATTACGAATTATCAACTGCAAATTTATTTATTACGAAAATGTTACAATTTGTTACATGCCCATTATAACAATGCATATATGCTTTGTCAACAAGGTAAAAAGAAAAAAATCTTAAGATATTTAAATATTTTTGTAACATTTTGAAACTCGCTTTTTTCATGAATAAAGGGGCCTGCAAAACAGGCCCCTGACTCTCACTTATGATCAAATATTATTATTTCTGAACTCCGATATTTTTATTCTTAGCAGGCGATGTTTTTACTCTGTCTTTCTGCATAGCAGTGTTTGCAGAGTTATACTTCTGAGTGAATTTTGCAAGATCCTCGAAGTTTTTAGCCGCACCGTCATGCCTTGCTTCAAGTGACTTCTTAAGATCGACAACAAGCTTTGTCGTTCTGTATTTAAGTCCTTCCGTACTGTTTGTAAGAACTGAAATAGCATTGAGCGCCGTTGCGGCACGCGGATTCTTCTCAACATCAAGCTTGTTTATGCCCTTGCTTTCAAAATATTCCATCGAAGCATTAAATATCTTTACATTTGCTGTTCTGATCTCTGTATCAAGTTCTTCCTTGGAAAGATTCTTATCCTTAAGAGCCGCCGCCTCCTGGATCAATGCATTCAGCCTGCGGTACTGCTTACCATGGCCTGACGTGGTCGGAAGATTATCAGCAAGCTTCTTCAAGTCTTCAAAATACTTTTCTCTCTTATCCGGCTTTACATTATACATGGTATCTCTCAGAGAATTAAGACCTTTGGTCAGATTTTCCGAATTACTGAGTATATTTATAAGCTGTTCCGGATTACCCTTCAGAGCGTCCAGAGAATATACTTCTTTGCATCTTTTAGCCATAGCATGAATATTGTCTATATCGAATTTTCTACCACTCGTATAGAGGATTCCGGCAGCCATGCATTTAGCAATATTTTCTGTCATCTCTTCAGTAGTTTTACCCATTCTTATTCCCGAATGCAGTTTGATATAGCTGCTGTAAGTAACACCCATCTTCTTGTTCTTGCTTCCAAGCAGCTTATGCAGCTTCTCATCATTTACAACCGCACTGGCCTTCGCTTCAGCGTGAGGGTCATCCTTAAGGATAGCCCCGATATAATCAGTCTTCTTGTTAAGCATATCACGATAAGCACCATTCAGTTCATTCTTACCGGTGATACCGATTGGTTTATCGCCGTACAGGAAGGCATTCATTGTATTTAACTGATCCTTTTCGAAATGAATCCTTACCTTCTTAATCTTCTCGGCCGCTTCACCTTTCTTCCACTCGGCAACTATCTTGTCCTTTTCCTTCTCCTTCTTCAGCATATCGGTCATAACCGTAGTAAACGCCTTGGATCCGAGATCAAAAAGCATTTTTTCCTCTGCCGACAGATTCTGCAGAGCCTTATTTGTTCCACGGGCTTTATGGATTTTTATAAAGCTGTCATATATACCCCTTGTTAACTGGTCCTTTAAATACTCAGCATCCGCATTTTTATAGATTGCCATGTCAATAAGCTTCTTCTTGAGCACCTCCGGTTTCTGGAGCTGTGCCTGTTCTTCCTTGGTAAAGCCAAGATTATTGTAAGCCTGCTCATAGGTCATATTCGGATCATACTTAAGTTTGTCCATAAATACCTTCCTGAATACCTCCTCAGAAAGAATATCCGAACGAACATGACTTTCTGCTTCCGCAAGATCAAATACACCCGCCTCACTGGCAACTACCAGCGCTTTATCATATTTATATTCTCCATCTATATTGTCATGGACAGCCTTGAAATTCTTACCGGTCAGCACCATTACCTTCGCCTGAGCGATCATCATCTTCTCAAACATAGGCTCAATGTCCTTATCAGTAAAAGATTTTCCGGCAAACTTCTTCGTCAGATTGCTGATAAAT
>CAMNMC010000064.1 GCA_946544235.1 uncultured Lachnospiraceae bacterium
GGCAGTAAAGCCAGTAAATATAAGCGTTTACGCAGTTTTTTGATATAGAAAAATCAGGGGCAACGCCCCTGACTTTGTCTACAGTCTGAATGCTTCATGACGGTCATGAAGCATTTTTTTTGCAATAGAATTCGATTAAAAACCTCTCGGGGGTTATTTCTCAAGCTTAGGATTGAAGAACAATCCTGTGAAGAATCCCTTGTACATATATTTCAATTTTGAGAACTTGTATTTTGACTTAAAAATAATCTTGATTGTATTCTTGACAAGTTCTTTGTAATAGCCTTTAAGCTTGTGAAACTTTCTTGCATTATAATATCTGTTTCTGAAAGCATAGAAATATCTTTCGTTTCTGCCGCTTACATCATTTACAATGTCTGCTGACTGGTTGGTCTTCATCTTGTGGACTATGATACTCTGTGAAACATAGTAGGACTCAAACTTTTTGTTGATCCTGTAAGAGTAGTTGGTATCATCGGCCCATATGAAAAACTCCTTTATAGGATATCCGATTGCCTTGACAACATTCAGTCTGGTGAAGAAGCCTACAAAGGTTGCTCTGTCTACCTTGATGAGACCATCCTCAAGTAAGGCTGAATCAGAAGACCAGCTCTTTGAGATGTCAGGAATGTTCATATTGCAGACGCTTCCGTCTGTCCATTTTACGTTAGAGCATAAGAAGCCATATCTGCCCTTAAGCTTATTGTGCGCTTTGATAACGGTGCTGAGTGCATCAGGGGCAGGGATAGAGTCATCATCCATCATCCAGAAATACTCATAACCGAGAGAAACGGCAGTCTTTAGACCGTAGTTAAAACCACCGGCTCCGCCGATATTGTCGCCTGTATTAAAGTAGAGCACTCTGTCACCGATCAGATGCTCGATATACTCCTTTGTGCCATCGGTACTTGCGTTATCGATAACGAGTACATCCATATTCTTAAATGTCTGTGCAAGCAGCGCTTCAATACATTCAAGAAGAAGCTCTTTTCTGTTGTAGGTTACAACTATTGTAGCAATCTTATTCATTATAATCCGTCCTCGCAATTAATCGGCATATCTGCCAAAGTCAACTGATAATACGTCATGCTTGTTCTGCTTATCCTTTGGAGGAAGCTGCATATAATCACCGTACATGCCGCAGAGATATTCATCATAATCTGCAAATCCCGGGAAAGCAGTGTTTTCATAAGGAATATCAACGATATTGTCGAGATATCTTCTTGGGATGATCTCTTTCTCGTAACCGTAGCTTCCCTGAGCGGTAACTATGTTGTCAGTGTATTTTCTGTTATATCTTGTCATAACTCTGTAGCGCATGGTAAGGAGTACTTTTCTTGGTACTGCCTTCGCGATAAGTACGGTGAATACTCTTTTGAGCCTAGATTTGCTGTTTACATCATAGCCCAGCTTAATATTTATAAGCTGGTTCAGCATCCTGCGTTCCACAGAATTGATCTTTCTCTTAAGCGGACTGTCAGGAACGTTGTCGAATGGGAAGATGTCGACGAAGATACCCTTTTTCGCATCAGAGCCGGCTGATATCTTCTCAATGATACGTGTGCCCTTAAGTCGTATTTTTGAGAAAGCGTAAGAGTAGCCTTTATCATTCTTGAAGGTCTGGATGTAGAAGCGGCTTTTGTCGAGCTGGGTCTTGCAGGCCTTTTCAAACCTGATATAATCCTCCCTCAGCATACCGAAATCCATATCCTCATCCCACGGGATGAAGCCGCCGTGCCTGATGGCTCCCAGAAGAGTTCCGGCAATTATAAAATACTTTATATCATTTTCTTCACATATTCTCTTGATCTCTTCGGCAATAAGCAGGTTGAGATCGTGAATACGGTTCAGTTCTTCGTTGGTCATTATTTTTCTCCGTTCAGATCGTTCTTTATCTGTGTTGTACTGATTTCAGGAGTGCGGGAAAGGTATACAACCTCAACACCCTCATCCTTCAGAAAATCGAATTTGCCTTTCCAGTCATCACCGATAACAAATGTATCGATATGATATTCGTGCATATCATTTACCTTCTGTTCCCAGTTTTCCTCAGGGATAACGAGATCGACGTAGCGGACAGCCTCAAGGAGTTCCTTTCGCTGCTCGTATGGGAAATAGCATTTTTTATGCTTCATATTCCAGTTGAATTCGTCGGTAGAGAGAGCAACGATAAGATAATCGCCCATGCTCTTGGCTCTCTTCAGAAGATTGATATGTCCGTAATGTAACAGATCAAAGGTTCCGTATGTAATAACTCTCTTCATAGAAATCATCCTTCCGGTTATTATTGATTATATATTTGTTCAAGTATCATAGCGGACCGGTTCTTGTCATATCCGCATGCCCTGACTGTATCTGCTGTAAATCTGTCGGCTGTCCCGACTGAATCCTTAATGATGTTGTTTATTTCTTCTGCCCAGTAACGGCTGCCCTTATCAAGTGAAATGAATCTTGCTTTGTCGGTGACTTTAAGCTCATCGGTGATGGCATCCGAAAATACGCATTCAAGACCGGCGGTCTGTGCCTCAACACCAACAAGCGGAAGACCTTCAAAGGAGCTTGTCATGACAAATATATCCATGGCAAAATAAAGCTGATTTACGCGGTCACTTGTTCCCGGCATCATAACTTTATCTTCGAGTCCAAGTTCTCTTACCTCGGCTTTAACAGAATCGTAAAGCTCGCCTTCACCGATAAGCAGAAGTCGGACGGAAGGATTCAGTTTGTTTAATTCGGAAAATACCTGGATCAGGAATCTGTGATTCTTCTGCTCGGAGAATCTTCCGACATTTCCGAGAAGAGTGATATCATCACTTAAGCCAAGTTCCTTTCTTACGGCTTCTCTTGCTGCAGCGTTAAAGCTGAAGCGCTCTGTATCGATACCGTTTTTAAGAATAACAGCTTCTTTGGCTGACTTCTTCGAATACATCCATTCTGCAGCTGATTCGGAGCAGGCAAGCTTAACGTTAGCAGTATGATCGATACACTTACGCGCGATATTCTGCAGCAGCTTATTTCCTCTGTATCCTTTTGTATTTTCGCTCTGTGAATTATGTGAATGGATCATTCTGACAGGTATTCCTGCTATACGTGCACAAAGCAGCATATCGAAACGGAACATATTATCTGTATTGATATGTATCACATCGTAGTGTTGCTTTTTAAGAAACTTGATGATCCTGATATATTTTGTAAGATGATAGAGAAGCTTAGATCTTTGTTTTCTTTCACGCTGGTTCTTGTCCAGATATATACTGCAACCCATATCCTTAAACTGTCTGGCATTGGTATGCCCGTCCGGGCTGTAGAGAAACCAGTCGAAATGAATGTCATCATTGTGGTCCTGAATGGCTGAAATGAGATCATAGATTACTTTGGTTGCGCCATCGGATTCTAATTTATACTTTGTGAGAAGAACCTTTTTCTTGCTCATGAGATTATTTTTCCTTTCGTATAAATTATACCTGACTATTTCTGAATAAGGGCAGAGCGGTCAAGCTCCATCATTACATGACGTTCCTGTTTTTCCTTCGGGGGTATAGTCATATAATCCTTATAGAGTTTCGTTAAGTAAGTATCGTAATCTGCGCTGATCCTGACCTTTCGTCCTTCAAAAGAACCGGGTATCGATTTCTGGAACGGTTTTCTGTTATACATCTCACCGAAGAACTGTTTTGTTCCGGCAGGGATGCAGACGTATTTTGAACGATTGTTCTTACAGAGAGCAGCCCATTTGATGGCAAGAAACGACCAGAATTTGATAGGGATTATCGAAAGGAATCTGCCAAGCAGAACTCTTTTCTTGGTGATCTTCTTTAATTCGTTTGCGTCCTTTAAAATCTCCGCCATCTCTTTTCTGTTACGATAGAACCTGATGCATGAGAGAATATAGCGGAAGCCCATATATCCGAAGCCGTGGATCTTTCTGAGGACCGGATTATCGAAGGTATTCTCAACGATAAATATATCTGTTCCGAGACCGCATTCGACCTTATCCGGATCCATGATATCCCTTGCACGGACATCCTTTGTAAGTATACGGATAAAGAGGTAATCGAAGTTACGGGTTTTGCCCGGAACATGGATATAGTATTTGTCTTTGTACATGCGTGAGAAGGCAGCGACAAAACGATCGATATCTTTTCTGTAGATGTTGATATCAATGTCGTCGTCCCACGGAATAAAGCCGGAGTGGCGCACTGCACCGAGGCAGGAACCTCCACTCAGCTGGTAATTGATCCTGTTTGTGTTGCAGACATGGATGATATCGTCAAGAACCGAAAGGAGTCTCTTCTGGATAAGTCTCACATCTTCATCACTGACCTGAACGATCTTATCTTTTTTGTAGTTGTCGGCTTTTAAAATATTACCTAAATTGTTCATTTTAACCAATCCGATCTTTTTGCGGCAAGAAGTGCCTTAAATATATCTATATCTTCAACAGTTGTAAGTTTGATGTTCTTTTCTGAACCTGATGAGAAATAAACCTGACGGCCCATTTCGATCATAAGAGTACATGATGCAACAGAATTGGTAACGCCTGCTTCAAGTGCACTTCTGTGAAGTTCGCAGATATCACCTATCCTGAAGGCCTGTGGGGTCTGTGTACGCTTCAGCTGATCACGTGGATAGCTGCCGCAGGAAACGACTCCGTCTTCAGTCTGCATCATAGCCTCGGCACACGGAATGACGGTGACAGCATTGCCGTATTTCTTTGCTATACGGATATTGTCAGATATGATCTCGGCAGAAACCATAGGTCTGATAGCGTCATGGATGAGTACCAGATCATCAGAAGAAAAATGCTTCTCGAGTTCAAACACACCGTTTCTTATCGATGACTGACCGTTTTCTCCACCCGGTACGATGTATTTAAGCTTTGAAATATTAAACTGCTTTGCGTAAGCCCAGAGCACCTGATCCCAGCCCTCGATACAGACAACCGCAATGGCATCTATCTCAGGGTGATTCTCAAAAGCTTCCAGGGTATAAACTATGACAGGACGTTCGTTAACCGTAATAAACTGTTTTGGGATATCCTGATGCATCCTGTTTCCGGAACCTCCGGCAATCAAAAGTGCTATATTTGACATTTTCAAACCTCCGAACATAGTTGTAACAATCCGTTTAGTATGATAATATATTTGAGAAGTATATACAAGCGTTTTTTTGCAGGCGTTATGGTATTAGTGAGGATTTTATGGGGAAGACAAAGCGTGAATCCAATTTTGAGTTGCTGCGAATAACAGCCATGATGCTGATAGTTATCTATCATGTATTCTTTCATTGTATAAATAATCAGATACTCAGTAAGGATATGTTCCCGCGTGGGGAAATGTTCAATAATCCGGTTATATACAGAAGACTTGCAATAACTGAGATTGTTACATCATTCGGTAAGATCGGTAACAATCTTTTTATCATGCTGAGCGGATATTTTCTTATCGATAAGGCTATAGATGTTAAGAAACCGATAAAGAAATTACTTGGCGAAATGTTTTTTGTCACCGTGATTTTTACGATATGCTCTTATTTCTATGTTATAAATACCGGTGAGAGTTCGGGAATCACCTTCAGATATTTTAACAGCGGATGGTGGTTTGTTGGTTATTATATCCTGATCATTCTGATCGCGAGATTTGTTCTCAGCAGGTTTATGGACCGTATGGGCGCTAAGGAGCATGGCACAGCGATTGTGGTGCTTTTTGCGATCGTAAGTATAAAATACATACGAAATATGCTGAATGATATTTCAAGTGTTCTTACGCTTATCGTTATAGGTATGCTGATGTATCTCATTGGAGGATATATTAAGCTGTACAATCCTTTAGAGAAGATGAAGACAGTATTTCTGTTCCTGATATTACTGATTGTAAATGCTTTTATGGTGCTGTCATATCTGATCGACAATTACAATTCGCTTAATGGTAAGAATGATGCTTTTTATCAGAAAATATACAGCTATGAGGAATATGCAATCTGTTGTATCATTATTTCCGTATGTCTTTTTGAACTTTTCAGAAGGATGAGGCTTCCACATTCGAGAGTGATCAATTATATAGCATCGGCTTCGTTTATGGTTTATCTCATACATGATAATCCATTCAGCAGGAATCTCTTCTATAAGGTTGAATGGGTCAGGATGCTTTTTGATCAGGATTATGGGTATTTCTTCCTGATGCTTGGACTGGTCGTTCTGATCGCATTTGCAGTCGGTATCATTGCTTATTTTATATATGAGATCGTTTCGAAGGCGGTTATAAAGATCGTAGGGTCTCAGTTGAAACTATAGCTTATGTGGAGGATATGATTATCCATGAAAGAGAGAATTAACTATTTCGATCTGCTGAAAACGATCTGTATCTTTCTGGTGGTGACGGTTCATTATACATGGCTCGATGATTCTGCGGCTTCAAATATACTGAAGCTGATATGTATTCTGGCAGTACCTGTATTCTTTATGGTTAACGGAGCGTTGCTCTTAGACCGTGAACTTGTACTGAAAGACCATATAAAAAGAATGATCGGTATATATTCCGGACTGGTCGCATGGAGAGCTCTGATATTTATCATCTATTACTTTATTAATAATGGAACACAGCTTACTCCTTATAAGACTCTGGAGTTTATGTTCTTCAATAGAACCGTGCAGGGTATTCCGACAGAGCATATGTGGTTTACTTTCGCACTTCTGAAGATATATATCGTTTTCCCGTTTATAAAATACGCAATAGACAAAGATAAGAATATTTGCAGATATGCAATTGTTCTGCTTTTCTGTTTCAGCTATCTTCCGGAATTCATAAATACAATGAACAGATACATCCTGAAGCGCGGTTCGCTGGATGCTTCAGTGCTTCCGGCGTCGCTCTCAATGCTCAGCGGAAGCGAATATCTTCTTTGTTTTATTCTTGGATATGTTTTGAACAAAAAATACTACAAGACCGGACTCACCAGGAAGCAGCTGGGTGTATTGCTGCTTATGATAGCGGCAGCGATGGGAGGTTTCTTATATCTTACACATATGCAGTACCACAGCATTTCGGGACCGGGTCATGATATAATCCACAGATATTTGAAAATGAGTGAACTGCTTCTGGCAATTGCTGTTTTCGTGCTTTTCTCGAAGCTGAATGTCAAAGAGAATAAAGTGGTATCATTCATTGGTAAGAAGACCATGAATATTTATAATATCCACATGATGGTGGTGGCACTTCTGTATTCTTATGTGCTGCCATTATGGGGAGCAAGAGGAATACTGCCGAATCTGGTCAAGACAGTTGCTGCGATAGCAATATCAATACTGGTCACAGAGCTGCTTGGATTGATAAAGCCGGTAAAAAAACTGTTAAATATAGCTTAAAAGTAATATTTCCTTGACAGAGCAGTGATAGATAATTATATTTGTATCTATTGGTAAGGCAAGACTAACTGGTCCTGGTTTATTAAGAACATACTGATTGAATTATAATAAATAATATCGGCAGATCAGATCGAAAGATCGATACCGATCATATTAAAGAATGGAGATAAAAAAAGTGGTAAAACTTGGAAGAAATGATTCATGCTGGTGCGGAAGTGGTAAGAAGTATAAAGCCTGTCATGAGGAATTCGACAGGAAGATCGAGGTTTTCAGGAATCAGGGACATATCGTTCCATCACACAACCTGATCAAGAATCCTATGCAGATCGCAAAGATCAGAGAGGCCTGTAAGGTCAATGTCGAGATACTTGATACAGTGGCTGACAAGATATGTATCGGTATGAGCACGGAGGATATCAATACGATCGTAAATGAAGTAACATACAGGAATAATGCAATCCCTGCACCGCTTAATTACGAGGGCTTTCCGAAGTCAGTCTGCACTTCGATAAATGATGCTGTATGCCACGGTATTCCGGATGAGAACGAGATACTTATGGATGGCGATATCATAAATGTCGACGTTTCGACTATCCTTGACGGATATTTTGCAGATTCTTCAAGAATGTTCATGATGGGAAATGTGTCAGAAGAGGACAGAAAGCTTGTAGAAGTAACCAAGGAAGCGATGATGAAGGGACTTGAGCAGGTTAAACCATGGACTTTCCTTGGAGATATGGGTCAGGCGGTTAATGATCATGCCAAGGCACACGGATATTCGGTTGTACGTGAGATCGGAGGACATGGTGTGGGTCTTGAGTTCCATGAGGAGCCTTGGGTCAGCTATGTAAGTAAGAAGGGTACCGAGATGCTTCTTGTACCCGGTATGATCTTTACTATCGAACCAATGATAAATATGGGTGGTCCTGAGATCTTCGTTGATGAGGAGAATGACTGGACGGTATATACTGACGATGGATCTAAGTCAGCACAGTGGGAAATACAGGTTCTTGTGACTGAGGACGGACATGAAGTACTGAGCTGGTAGGGAATAATAATAAGCAAAAATAACAAGTCATGCTTTGTTCTTGATGGAGAGTATGCAAGATAATTAAGCAAAAATAACAAGTCATGCTTTGTTCTTGATGTGCATGGCACATCAAGAACCGGCGCCATAGGCGCCGTATAACACACAAAAAAAGCACTAATCGGTATGCAAGCATCCCACTAGTGCTTTTTTCATGTGTTGCATGGCTTGTTATTTTTGCTTAGTTGAAGCCGACCAATTTCTGCGAAATCGTATATCCAACCTTTATGATGAACATTCCCGGGCGGGTCTTCATCTGCATGACTTTGCCGAGGATGTTTCTGTGAACGTATTTGTACTGTGAACCGTGCTTCTTGAGATAGTTCCAGAGAGCATCACGTTCTGCAAGTGATTCAGGTGTACCGATCTTGATAAGGAAAGCGGTAGAAACAGTCATCATCATTGCAAGATACTGGCTCATATAACGACGGAGCATGCTGTTCTCCACGTTACGGAGACTGTGGTCGTCGATCATAAGCTTTGTAACAAGTACCTGCTGATCGATACGTCCCATCATGACCTTTTCATTAACGGACTGATCGCTTCTTCCTATCACATAATGATAAAGGTCTACATCAAGATAGTATACCTTCTTAACATATGGAAGCGGATGATAAACATAGATATTATCAACATAGAAGGTGTGCTTCGGCAGCTTGATCCCGGTCTTCTTCAGAAGCTGAGTTCTGTAGATTACGGAATGCATAAGGATATTCTGCCAAGGCATGAACTTGCCGAGCTTATCCCAGGTGAAAGGCGTTCTTACCGGCATAACACCTCGGTAGCCAATTCTCTTCTTGTGCTTCTTACCGAGCTTTTCGTAAACATAGTCGGAGATGATCATGTCAAATGAATTGTCCATGGTCTCATTCTCTGCGATAAAGTTCATAACGGCTGCAAGTGCGCGGCGGTTAAGCCAGTCATCGCTGTCCAAAACCTTATAGTATTTTCCGGCTGCATTTGCAAGTCCGGTCATAACGGCATCGCCGTGACCGCCGTTTTCTTTATGAATGACCCTTACGATATCAGGGTATTTCTTCGCATACTGATCGGCAAGCTCCGGAGTTTTATCTGTAGAACCGTCATCAACGATCAGAATCTCTATACGATTGTCGCCTATAAGTACAGATTTCATGGCGCGTGCAAGATAATCCTGTGAATTGTAGCAAGGTATAGCAATAGTCAGAAGTTTTTGTTTATTCATAATATATTTCCTCCTGCTCGGCAGGGCCGTTCTTTTGATTTATTCTTCAACGGTTGAGACGAGTACCTCTTTTATCTGAGGTTTAGATTTTTTTTTATCCGCTTTCCTCTCGCGGAGCTTCTTCAGATCTCCCGGAAGATAAATCGGAAGGTAGAAGAGTAAAGCCATTCCGAAAGCGCCGATAACATCTATTATCGAATGCTGCTTTAAAAATACTGTTGCAGCGATGATAAGTGTCGAAAGGATCACAACAAATACTGTTACCAGTGGATGCTTCTTAGGCAGCTTTGATTTCAGTATCGCGATCGCAACGCAGAGAGTATTGTAAACATGAATACTCGGAAATACATTTGTCGGCGTATCGGTCTTGTAAAGGTATTTTACAATCTTTGCACAGATGTTATCCTTGGCAAGATCTGCGGTACTTGGACGAAGCTGAAGAGCATTCGGCCAGAAATAGCAGATGATGATAAATGCTGTCATTCCGAGTGCCAGGAACCATGCAAGCTTCTTGAAACCTTCGAAATCAAATATGATAAAAAGCCCTACCGAAACGAATATAAAAGCAAACCACAAATAGTAAGGTATGATGAAGTATTCGCAGAAGGGAATGCTGTCATCGATAGAACTGTGAATATAGTGGAATGCTACATCGTTTCTCTTCTCCAGTGCGAAGAAACTTATAAAATATGCTGGTATGTAGAGTAACCACAGAAGATATTTATATCTTTGAAATGCGTTTTTCTTTTCCATAAATAATCCGTTCAACTTTATTTGTAAAAATGATCAGTATAAAATATGTCAATGAATACACGGCGAAACAAAAACTGCTGTCGTTACACTGCTGTTCATAAACATACTAATATAGTTTAAAATAAAAGTTGTATAATGTCAAAGAATACTTTTAACGAGTTATAATGTTTTAGTCCTTTATCCTTTTGCAAATTTGTGATATACTAAAATCTAATTATCGGACGGCAGACAGCAGGACTGCATCAAAGCCTGAAGATGTGGGGAACAATACTAAAAACAAGGGGTGTTACTATGGCTGAATTATTTGAGAACAGGGAATTATCGTGGCTTAAGTTTAATGAAAGAGTACTTGAGGAGGCTGAGGATGAAAGAAATCCTCTCTGCGAGAGGCTCTCGTTTCTTTCTATTTTCCAGACCAATCTGGATGAATTTTTCATGGTTAGAGTGGGATCTCTCCATGACCAGATGCTGCTCGAGGATAATCCTAAGGAAAATAAGACAAATATGACTGCCGAGGAGCAGATAGATGCCATTGCGGAGAGGGTTAAGGTGCTTTCTGCAAGGCACGACCTTGCTTATCGTGAACAGATGGCGCAGATCGAGAAGCATGATATAAGGATCATAAACTTTGCCAAGCTTGATACAAAACAGGGCGAGTATCTGAAAACATATTTCGAACATGAGATACTTCCGCTGCTTTCGCCGATAACGGTTTCCAAGAAGCAGCCGTTCCCTTTTATCAAAAATAATGAAATATATGCAGTTTCGGTGCTTACAAACAAAAATAACAGAGAACGTCTCGGAATCATACCTTGCAATGACGGTATGTTCAGAAGACTGATACAGATTCCGGGAAGCGCAGGCTACTATATGCTTGCAGAGGAACTGATACTTCATTTCCTTCCGGATGTATTTTCGGGCTATACTGTTGTCAGCAAGTCACTTGTCAGAGTTACGAGAAATGCCGATATCGACGCTGACAAGGTTTACGATGAGGATCTTAACTACAGGGATCATATGGCTGAGGTCATCAAGCAGAGACGTAAGCTCTGCCCTGTTCGTATGGAATATACGAGAGATATGGACAAGAAGGTGCTTAAGAGGATCAGGGATCACCTTAACATCAGTGAAAATATGATGTTCAAGAAGTGCTCACCGCTTGATCTTTCCTTCCTTTTTGATATTCAGGATACACTGCGCCATATGCCGGAGCTCTTCTATGAGAAGAGGATCCCGCAGAGATCACCTCAGCTTGATGAGACCAAGCCTCTGCTTCCGCAGATAGAAGAGAGCGATAAACTCCTTTACTATCCATATGAAAGCATCAGACCTTTCCTTAACATGCTTACAGAGGCTGCAAATGATCCTGATGTTGTATCCATCAAGATGACTCTGTACCGTCTGGCAAAGCACAGCAAGGTGGTAGAGGCTCTCGTTGAGGCAGCTGAGAATGGCAAACAGGTTGATGTTCTTGTAGAGCTTAAAGCTCGTTTTGATGAGGAGAATAATATTGAGTGGTCGCGTATGCTTGAGAAAGCAGGCTGCCACGTTATATACGGCCTTGAGGGTATCAAGGTTCATTCAAAGCTCTGTCTCATTACCCTCAGGAAGGATGACAGAGTAAAATACATTACACAAATCGGTACCGGTAACTATAATGAGAAGACCGCAAGACTTTATACCGACCTGTCACTTATGACTGCAGATGAGAGGATCGGAGTTGAGGCTGCGAAGGTATTTCAGGCACTTTCGCTCAATCAGGTCGTTAAGACAACAGAGCATCTTATGGTTGCTCCAAAATGCCTGCAGAATAAGATCATTGATAAAATAGAGAGAGAAATACAGATAGCAAGAGACGGCGGCGAAGGGTATATCGGTATTAAGATCAATTCCCTTACGGATAAGAAGATCATTGACAAACTGATCGAGGCATCGAAAGCCGGGGTTAAGATCGAGATGGTAATAAGAGGTATAAACTGTCTCAGAAGCGGTATCCCGGGCGAGACCGATAATATCAAGGTCATCAGTATAGTTGGACGTTTCCTTGAACATGCACGTATTTACATATTTGGCAAGGGAGAACGTGAGGAGATATACATCGCCTCGGCGGATTTCATGACAAGAAATACAGTAAGACGTGTCGAGGTAGCAACTCCTATCTATGATGAGAGACTTAAGGGTAAGATCAGGGAGATATTTGAGCTCATGTTAAATGATAATTACAAGGCTCGTATCCAGCAGCCTGATGGTATCTATGTCAGGGTACCGGCTGCGGAACCTGTGCTTAATTCCCAGGAAAGATTTTATGATATAGCATATGAAGAAGCAGGAAACAGTACAGCAGGAAGAGAATGAAATAGTAACTGAAACCGACACCGAACAGCAGGTGAAGAAGAAAAAAAGGAGAAGAAAGAGGAACATCGCCAAGGTCAGTATAAGATCTTTTATCTTTACGGGGATGCTCATCGTTCTTCTTCTTTGCATGGCTCTTTACAGTCTGGGTATAATAAAGTCACTTACGGATTCTGAATTAAAGAAGCTGGAGGATGACGTATATATCAATGCCCAGTCGCTGGCGGATCAGATAGGACATGACAGCATACAGTTTTATCAGGGAAAGCCTGTAGCAGATTCCGATATAGAGATACTCGGACAGATGCAGAAGGGAAGAGTCCTTGTGATCGACAGTAATTATAAGATCCTTCAGGATTCCTACAACTTCAAGAATGAAAAATACATTATCAGTGATGATATATTCTCTGTAATGAAGGGTGAGGTTCCAGAGATCAGAAGGATCAGCGGAAATTATGTCGAGATAATGCTCCCGATAATGATGGACAGGGAGATAGTGGGCGTGCTTGTGTCAACAGCCAGTACGACGCAGATAAATATTGAAAACAGCCTTCTTTACAGAAGCAGCATATGGGTTCTTATTATCGTTGTCGTTGTCGGAGTTATTCTGATCGCTATAGTTGCATATCTTTCCGTAGTAGAGCTTAACAGGATAAATACACAGATATATAAGATTTCCGAGGGCGACGTTCAGAGCCGTCTGAAGGTACGAGGGTTTAAGGAAACAAGATATCTTGCAGAAAACTATAATGCCGTGCTGAAGAAGCTTGATTCGGTTGACAGTACCAGACAGGAATTTGTGTCAAACGTATCTCACGAGCTTAAGACTCCTATCACATCCATGAAGGTGCTTGCTGAGTCGATCCAGCAGAATGACAGTGATGATGTCGGAATGTATAAGGAATTCATGTCCGATATTGTTGATGAGCTTGATCGCGAGACCAAGATGATCAATGATCTTCTGACTCTTGTTAAAACGGACAGGCAGAATGCGGTAATGAATTTTGAAGAGAAGAGTATCAACGAGATTCTCGATGTTATCATAAAACGAGTAACCCCTATCGCTGAGAAGAGAGGGATCAAACTCTCCTATGAAAGCTACAGAGATGTTACTGCTGAGGTTGATGAGGTTAAGCTTTCGCTTGCACTTTCAAACCTTATTGAGAACGCTGTAAAATATAATATTGACAATGGCTGGGTCAAGGTATCATTGAATGCTGATCCGAAATCCTTCTATATCAAGGTTGCGGATTCGGGTGTAGGTATTCCGGATGATGCAAAGGACAGAGTATTTGACAGATTTTACAGAGTTGATAAGGCGAGAAGCCGTGATACCGGAGGAACCGGACTCGGACTTGCCATTGCCCGTAATGCGATAATCTCCCATGACGGAAATATACGTCTCTACAGTGAGCAGGGCAAGGGAACAACCTTTACGGTACGCGTTCCGATAAAGCAGGAGAAGGTTGAAGAGGAAGAGACAGAATAGAGAGACGGAATAGAGATAATGCGGGATATCGCAGGATAGATGGATATACTATGAAGAAGCGTATGGCGGGTTGAACTGATGAAAAAAAACAGGAAATCATATAAATTTCATAGGATAACAGTATTATTCACTGTGATCATGCTCACTGTCAGCCTTGCTGCGTGTGGAAAGAATTACGAGGACAGTCAAAATGAGGCGCCTTCTATCAGGGCGAATCAGGTGACGCTTTTCAGGACAAATGGCAGCAGTATTGAGAAGGACAAGGATTATCTCTTAAAGCAGCCGGACTCCTTTAATGCATCGATCGAGGAATTGATACCTGAATTTGACAATAAAGAGGGAATAAACATACTGAGCTACGAGCCGGATGAGAATAACAATGTTACCTTCTATATTTCTGATGAAAATAATCATTCGGAAGAGGAACTGCTTCTTTTTAATGCGGCTCTGGTAAATACCTTTTCTCAGATTAACGGAATTGGAAGGATCACTGTTGCGCTGGTCAGCATGACTGATGAGAGTTCAAGCAGTATAAGCTATGATGCGGATTCATTTTTCTTCTATGATGAGAGTGATGCATATCTTAATAAGGATACTATAACCCTGTATCTGCCAAACACTTCAGGAAGGAAGCTTAAGAGAGTTATCTCTGATATAAATATTACCGGTGACGATTCGCCGGAGATGGCAGTCCTGAATCTGCTCAGAAAATATAAGGTGTTTTCTGAGGATACAGAAGTTTTGAATGTATTTACAAGAAGTGGTGTCTGCTATATCGACTTCTCGAAGGAGTTTACGGAGGATGTCGGAAGAAACTCTGCGGAGGTTGTAATCTATTCGATAGTTGACAGTCTGACAAATATGCGAGGCATTAATTCTGTCAGAATATATATTGAGGGCAAGGATGAAGATGACTTCAGAGGTGAAGTAGACTTATCGGATGCACTCGTGTTTGAAGGAGGAATTCTTGAATAATTGAAAAGACCGCTATTCGTTGTAGGGATCGTGTTTGCACTTGGAGAGGTGATCTGCAGATTCTGCATGGATACGGAATATATTGAGGCAGCGGTGATAGGATCGGTGATCCTGCCCGTTCTGCTGTATTTTCTATGTAAAACAGTTCTGCAGGGCAGGGCTGTTTTTCTGCTTGTTGTGGGAAGTTTTTTGCTCGGAGTTTTATGGGGATGGATCATATTTCAGGTGAAAAGGCCTCTTGATGCCGGAACTCATCTGTCAGGAAGCTTTGTGATCAGCCGGCTATCGGAGGGGGAGGACGGCTGCAGTATGGAGCTTATCTGTGGAAATAACAGGTACTATGCGTATGTGAGCTATGAGAAGGCCGCTGAATGGCTGGACGAGTCAGATCAGAAGGCTGAGAGATATAAGGGGCTGCTGAGAGTCGGGCAGGGATATCGCTTTACAGGTGAAGTGAAGGAGCTTGCCGGGCCGACCAATCCGGGTCAGTTTGATCATAAACAGTATTTATATGGAAGAGGTATCAGAAGGCAGCTCGATATTCAAAGCATGGAGAGATGTTCGGAGTATGATTCATGGCTAAGGATCATGCTTGATAAGTGCAGGGAGAGTCTGGTCGGAGTTATCGGGGGACTGATGCCTGAGAGATACTCAGGTGTTCTTTCTGCTATGCTTTTCGGTGAGAAATCTGCAATTGACGAAGATATGAGAAAACTGTATCAGGTTAACGGAATAGCACATATACTTGCTATTTCGTCTCTTCATATGGCATTTTTTGCGGCTATTATTTCAGGGTTTCTCCGGATGATCGGAGTGAGCAGGAAATTGCGGGCGGTTCTGACCATAACAGGTCTGTTTCTTTACGGTCTGATGACCGGTTTTTCTGATGCAACAATAAGGGCATTTATCATGATAACGGCTGTGCTTCTGGCGGAGGTCTTCGGCAGGACGCCGGACAAGCCGACTGCAATGATAACTGCCCTTCTTGTGATGCTTCTGATCAATCCCGACTGTATTCTCTCTTCAAGCTTTCAGATGAGCTATGCGGCAGCGGGAGGTCTTATATTTTCAGAGATGATCTACAAAGCAATCTACGAAAATGAGAGATTTAAGGGGGTTAACCGTAGGATAAGAAAGAGGTACAAGCTCTTTGTAATGGGACTTATCTCTTCGGTCAGTCTGAATGTTTGTATGGTTCCGTTGATAGCCGGAGGGTATTTTGAAGTGCCGCTTTACAGTATGGCGGTGAACTTTATCATAATTCCGCTGCTGTTTTTCGCTGTGGCGTTTGGGTTTGCGGCGGCTGTAACAGGTCTGGCCGGGCTGTGCCTGCCGGTTGTAGGAGATTTTGTGGTGATTATTTCGCGGAAACTGGCTTTTCCTTCTGAAATGATACTCAGATTTTACGAGTGGGTATGCCGGTTCTTTATGCGGCTTCCGATGGCAAGGATCAACTGCGGCGGTGTGAGAGTATGGGAGTATATCGTGTATGGAATACTGCTGGCGGGGATAGTTCTATATTTTGGAAGGGGTAATATAATCAGAAAACACAAGAATAAACACAGAAATGCGATACCGGGAATTGTAAATGGTATTGTTAATAAGCTGAAAACCGCAGTGATTGGAAAAATCAGGAGGAGTAAAGGAAAAGAGAATGAAAACGACAATGTATTTGATCCGGTCAATGTGTGCAAAATGAGATTATCAGGAAGAAAGAGTATTGTTTCATATGAAATGGTGAGAAAACGCGAGATAAAACGGTGCATCGGGTATATTCTCTCCTGCGTGCTTCTGGAAACAGCCTTGATCGTCGGAACAATACTTATCAATCGCAGCGGCAGCTATGCGGTGATGCTTGACGTGGGGCAGGGGAACGCTTCATTTGTTCATACCCGGGAAGGGCTGAACATGATATATGACTGCGGTTCAACAAGCAAAAATGACGTTGGGAGAAATATACTTGTACCGGCTCTTAAGTTTTACAGTATGTCGGAGATAGACATGGTATTTCTATCACATAGTGATGCAGATCATATAAACGGCTTGATCTATCTCTTTGAGAATTCCTTTATGGAGGGAGTTATGGTGGATAAGCTTTGTCTGGCTGAAGGCATTCAGGAGGATGAAAATCTCGAACGCCTTATTTTTGCGGCAGAAAAGGCGGGCTGTGAGGTGGTTTATGTATCAGCGGGAGATGTGGTAAGAGCAGGTAAGGCAAGGATTGAGGTTGTCTATCCTTATGCAGAGGATGATTCCGGTGGTGATATTTCAGGTGATGATACATCTGACGGTGGTATTTCCAGTGGTGGTATTTCCGACAGCTATGCTTCTGATGGTGATATTTCTAACGAAGATATTTCCGGCAGTGATGCTTCCGGCGGCAAATTATCTAAGGGCGATTTTTCTTATGGCGATTCACATGACAGAAATGATCAGTCTCTTGTAATAAGATTACTATGTGATGAATCGAGTATTCTCTTTACGGGAGATATTGGTTCGGATATCGAGCGGCTTCTTGTGGATAAGAGTGAAGGCAGGTCGGTTGATTCGGATATTCTGGTCTGCCCGCATCACGGCTCGAAATATTCATCCTCTGAGAGGTTTATTGAGGCGGTATCTCCGGAAACGGTTGTTATATCCTGTGGAAAGAATAATCTCTATGGTCACCCTGCAGAAGAAACACTTGAAAGATACAATGAGGCTGGCGTTCGGATCCGCAGGACTGATAAAGAGGGGGCAATAATAATAGGTATTGAATAGTTAGAGGTAGAAAGCAACAAAATCTTGCTAAAAAGGCGAAAGTGTTGCCGAAGGTGTTGAAAATAGGTAGCTGGGAGGAAGAAAAAGCAACAAAAAAGAGGATAAAAGGCGAAAGTGTTGCCGAAGGTATTGAAAATAAGTGGCTGGGAGGAAGAAAAAGCAACAAAATCAGGCAAATAAGAAGAAAGTGTTGCTGAAGTGAAATAGGCAGTTGGGGAGTATCTGGAAATGGATGTTTTGATGATAAAGAAAGGGGACTATGCTATGATAAAGAACAAAGAGATAGAAAATATGATGAAATTATTCCAGTATTATTATGATAAGGTGTCGGCAGAATTAAAGGAACTTAAAAAGAAGGTGCCGGATGGAGCAAGATTGCATGCGGCAATGCATGGAAAGACATATCAGTATTACATTAGATGGAATGGAACAAAAAGAGGCAGAGAATATATAGTTAAAGAGAAAATGGAAAAGGCAAAGATTCTGGCTCAGATTGAATATTTTGAGAAATTATCAGGAAGATTGCAGAATGATATAAAATGTCTTGATAAGTTAAAGGAAACATGGTCAGGAGAACCTTTTTATTGGGTTGAGGAGAATATGAGTCGAGGAAAATATGCCCTAGTAACACCTGTATACTGTAATGATGAGTGTTATATTCACGAATGGAAAGATCAGATATATGAAAAAAAACAATTTAAAGAGAATTCGCCTGAATTTTACACTAGACAAGGAGTCAGAGTTCGGTCAAAATCGGAGATGATAATTGCAGACATGCTTGATGAGGTACAGATTCCATTTCTATATGAGAAACCTCTTAAGTTGGGGACGTGGACGATTCATCCTGATTTTACCTTGCTGGACATTAGTAACAGGCGTGAGATATATTGGGAACATTTTGGGATGATGGATGATATGGATTACAGAAATGATGCTTTTTCTAAAATGGGAAAATATGAGGAGTGTGGATTCTATCAGTACGACAGATTAATCTGGACTTTTGAGACAGGAAAGCAGCCCCTTAATACAAAAGTGCTGAGAAGGATGCTTATACAACTTGCAAAAACACTTGGTTATGAAGTTTAGTGAAGGGTGGAGTAGGCATTAAGCCGAAGGTGAAGGTTCAGCCGGGAGAAAGCATTTAACCTTGAGGTACTTCAAGAATTTAACACTTTAACACTTAACTTTACAGAGTATAAGAGGATTTACTACATTAACTTAATGAAGAGGATGATAACACATGGAAAATCAGAGTATATTTGATAAAAATGAAAAAATAACCGTATGCAAAAAAGAGTACACCATCATAAAACTGCTTGGTCATGGCAAGGGCGGCTATTCATATCTTGCTGAGGCAGAAGGTAAAGAGGTTGTATTAAAGCAGATTCATCATGAACCGTGCGATTATTATAACTTCGGAAATAAGATTGAAGCGGAGCAGCGGGATTATGAAAGGCTGCGCTCTGCCGGAGTAAGGATTCCGCAAATGATCGCGATTGATATAGAAAACGAGAGGATCATAAAGGAATATATTGCCGGCGATACAGTATTCGATCGTGTGCGTGACGGAAAATCGGTTGGGCCATATTTGGAGCAGGTGAGGGAAATGGCCGCAAAGGCGAGGAACGCAGGTATAAATATAGATTATTTCCCTACCAACTTTGTTATTTGGGATGGCCTTATCTGGTATGTTGATTATGAATGCAATGAATATATGGATGAGTGGAATTTTGAAAACTGGGGAATAAAATACTGGTCCAGAACTCCTGAATTTGAAGAGTATCTGAACCAGCATTGATCTGGCGGTATTTATCAGAAGAATATCTGAACCGGCATTGATCTGGCGGTATTTATCAGAAGAATATCTGAACTGGTATTGATCTGGCGGTATTTATCAGAAGAGTATCTGAACCGGTATTAATATCGCCGTATTTATAATAGCAGTTTTATTGAAGGGGCATTTTAATTGCAGTGGTGTTTTTTATTCCCAGAACAGCTCGTCAAGGGTTTTGTTTAAAGCCTTGCAAATACTGATGCACAGGTTGATGGTCGGGTTATAGTCACCCTTTTCGATTGCGTTGATCGTCTGTCTTGACACCCCGACCTTTTTTGCAAGCTGCTCTTGAGAGAGGTCGAGAGCAGCGCGGGCTGATTTAAGCTTCAGATTCTTCATCAACATCACCCCTCTTGTCAATCATTCTCTTAATGAACATTTCTATAACAATTATTGTTCCGAGTGCGCCGACAGCAAGACTCAGGGCAGTAACCTGCAGCTTGTCATTTTCGACCATCTTTCCGCTTGTGAGGGATGTTAATCCTATAAAAAGATTAAAAAGGCTTGTAGATAATATCACGGCAACACATCTTTTGAATTCTGTATTAAGTTCAACGTAGGCGTTCTGCCATACACAATAGCTGATATGTATCAGTATTCCTATCAGCGCCGGGCCGAAGAAGAGCATATCACCAAGGAATTTCTTTGTATCTCCCTTGATAACAAATGGTATCACGCAGTATATGATAAGCGTTGTGTAGAACGCATACATATATCCGCGCCCTCTTATAACGCGCTGCCTTTCATCGTACTTTGGAAGGGCATTGCCATCATTATGTACGGATTTACATATGATGATCGATAGTAAGATAGTAAAAAATACAGTTATTATAAGAATTGTTACTCCGAGTTTCATTTTATCCTCCTGTTCCTTGCCACGTGTTTCCGGTTTCGTGTCACTTGCTAAGTGTTTCCTGTTACGAGTCTCCTGTTCTTTGACTGTTCCGTGTTACACCTTTTTATTGAGCCTTTTGCGTTTATCTTGGACATATAGTATATCATATTAATCACAATGTCAAGTATATTTTACATATCGGCACTAATATGCTGAGTTGTAATCCGTAATCCGAGGTGGCTGAGTTATAATCTGAGGTGTAAACAGTAAATGGTCTGCCGGCGACATCACTGAAATATGAATATTTACATTTCAAATTGGAAGGTGTACAATGTGATACAGTTATTTGTTTGATTTGATTGACTCAGCAGCTTGCTCAACTTATGTTCAAAATGCTGAATGCGGGCTGTGTACAGATTTGGAGCTTGACAAGGCATGGAAACAGAAAGTAGAATCTTTACAGACAGACAGACAGACAGACAGACAGACAGACAGACAGACAGACAGACAGACAGACAGACAGACAAAACTCTGCTGGATAGAGTTTTGTTTGGATACATTAATTATATAAATAGTTACTATGACAGACGTACATATCCGGAATCGGCTATACGTCTGTTTTTTTAACAGTAAATTGAGTTCCTGTTATATAATAACGTTCCGCTCAGGATGCATCCCGGCGCGATGAGTAGACAGTTGCCGATGACAACACGCGCCTCGTGCGAAGCGTGTGGCAAGCGGCATACTTTGTCATGGTGCAATATAAAATGAACTACGTATACTTTGTCAAGTATATGAATATAAAAAGAAAGAGGGAGAAGATATGAGAAAGAAAAAAATCTTCAAGGTAACAGCAGCAGTATTTGCTCTTATTGCCGTTCTCTGCATTTCAGGTGCGGTAGATGTGAGCAGCTATCTCAGTAGCACGAACGGTGTTTATGCAGCCGGATCGACTGATACGAGAACAGGCGTATATCAGGCAAAATACACTGCAAACGGAAAGACCACCACAGAGTGGTGCTATCTGAAAAACGGTAAAGTTCAGTACAGCTATACCGGTTTTGCGAGCAATGCAAACGGCTGGTGGTATGTGGAAAAAGGTAAGGTAACATTCAAGAAGAATGATGTTATCAAGGGAACCGTAAAGGGTCAGAGCGGCTGGTGGTTTGTAAAGGGCAGCAAGGTTCAGTTTGTAAATTCTGTTGAGAAGAACTCACTTGGCTGGTGGAAGATCACAAATGGAAAGGCTGACTTTAACTACACGGGTATTGCCAAGAATGCAAATGGCTGGTGGTACTGCAAAAACGGTAAGGTACAGTTCATCAATTCTGTAGAGCAGAATGCAAATGGCTGGTGGTGCATACAGAAAGGTAAGGTTAATTTCAACTTTACAGGTTTTGCCAAAAATGCAAATGGCTGGTGGTACTGCAAGAATGGTAAGGTAGATTTTAATAAGAAGGACGTTCTTAAGGGAACTGTAAACGGCAAGAGTGCATGGTGGTTTGTAAGCGGCGGCAAGGTTCAATTTATTAATTCTGTAGAGAAGAACAGCACCGGCTGGTGGTGCATACAGAAAGGTAAGGTTAATTTTAATTATACAGGATTTGCAAAGAACTCAAGCGGCTGGTGGTACTGCAAGGGCGGTAAGGTTGATTTCGGGAAAACCGATGTGATAAAAGGAACCGTCAAAAGCCAGAGCGGCTGGTGGAAGGTCACAAAAGGCAAGGTTGATCTGAATTACACCGGTCTTGCCAAAAATTCAAATGGCATGTGGTATGTTGAAAAAGGTATTGTTAAGCAGGGTAAATTAGGCGTATGCAAGTATAGTGGAAGCTGGTATTATGTTAACAATGGCAAGGTTGATTATAGTTATAATGGAACAGTTTCACTAAGTAATGGTAAAAGTGTAACTATCAAAAAGGGAAAGGTAACAAGCGCATTATCGTCGTCGGCTGTATTTCTTGCTATAAAAACAAACAGTGTCAAATCATCTGACGGTAAGGTAAGTGTGAATCTGGACAATATCAAAAAAATATATATTTATTCATATAATTCCGAATTCGAGAAGGTTCTGGACATATTGCTTGAAGAATATCCAAAATTGAAGGGTTATGTTGAGTATCGTAACCTGGATATGAGTGGAGCCAATAATGGATATTACGATGCGGTAAATTCTACTTTAGATAATTCTAAGAGCAGTTATTATCCGTCGATTTTTGTCTGTGATTGCGACTGGGTTAGTTATGAAATTACTAATAAGAATGTAATTCCGCTTTCTTCGATAGGTATCACTGACAGTATGTATGCTGATGCATATGGTTTTACAAAGGAGATCGCCACTAACAACGGAAAGCTCATGGCGGCTTCATGGATGGCATGTCCGGGTGTATACCTGTACAGAAGAGATATAGCAAAATCGGTATTCGGGGTTTCAAGTCCGGAAGATGTTCAGGAGCTTGTCAAAGATTGGAGTTCATTTTTTACAGCGGCTGAGAAGCTCAAGAAAGCAGGAAAATATATCGTTTCATGTCCGAATGATATCAGATATGCTGTGTTGGCTACAAAAAAGCAGCCATGGATTGATGATAGCTACAGCAAGCTTACACTTGATTCATCAGTATCAAATTATCTTAAGTATGCAAAGAAGCTTTATGATAATGGTTATGCAAAAGATGTAGACGGTATTATGTGGAATGGATCATGGTATGATAATATGGCATCAAATGATGTTTTCAGTTACTTCGGATCAACATGGTTCATGGGGACACTTAAAAGTTATTGTGGCAGCACATATGGCAAATGGGGAGCTTGTGCGGGTCCATCTGCTTATGTTTGGGGCGGCTCATACCTTATGGTAGGTAAGAATACGCCATGTCCGGAGCTCTGTAAATTTATAATACATGAGCTTTGCTGTGACTCAGAGTTTATGTATACTGTTGCTACAAATGAGAACAACTATGATTTTATTAACAATAAAAAGACAAATGCAAAGCTGATCAAAAACAATGTGGCAATGCAAAATTATACAGGATCGACAGTCAATGAACTGCTGGGCGGACAGAGTATTATTAAGCTTTACGATGAGGTGGCTAAAAAAGCTCATCTGAAATACGAAACACCTGCTGACGCAACGATTATTAGTTGTATATACGAATATGAGTGGGATTACTATCGTGGACAAGAAAGCTTATCAGATACGATGCAATTAATGGAAGAGAAATTGTGCAATTGGCTGGGCATTGATCATTGATTAAATTATAAGATGACAGGGATTTTCCGTCACCAATAGAATAAAAAATAAGGAGCAGGAGTCGGAGACTGCCATTATCCGGCGGTACACCTGCTCCTTTTTTGCAACCTTAAACAAAGCATAACAGAATGTGGTGCTGAAACTTTAGAGGAGAGAATGAGTTCCTTGAGGCGAAGGAGCTGGATTTTATGCATTTTGTGCAGGATGTGGATGAGATAGGAAGTATTAATCCATCGGCGACATGTTTTGTTCTTGTAAGGAAAATCATTTCTGATATAATGAGAATATAGTTACACAGTGGAAATATCGTGAGTTTTGGAGTGAAATATCGAGAGGGGAGAAGGCTATGTTTTGTGCCGGATGTGGAAATCAGATACCTGATGGTGCATCCTTCTGTATAGTGTGCGGAAGGCCTGTTACCGGTGCCTTCAATGCATATCCTTCTTATCAGTGGGCTGCTCGGGGAAATCAGCCGGATCTTGGAGCACGAAAAATGGCACTGTATTTCATTTTCAGTATTTTCATGATAGTTCCGGTAATTGAGCTTATAGTTGCCCAGGTAATCTGGAATAAAACGTCTGTCAGGATAGCTTACAAGATATATCAGATGTTACGAAAAGGCGATGACAACGATAATATAGCCAGGCTGCGTGTTCTGGCAATGATACTGGCAGCAGTCGTTATCGGATTGTTTGTTATATTTATGATTGGAATGTGCTTACTTAAATCTGCCCGACCGGTGTTCTTTATGTTCATCATGATATCAAACTATGCTGCTACGATTGCTTTTATAATTTTTATTATGAGTATTAAACCTAAAAACATGTATCTGAAGAATTATAATGGCGTAATTCCTTTTAAGGAAATAAGCCTGATAGTCATAGCGATAACGGCGTTTTATCTGGTGTTTACGATCTGGGGAACATGGCTGGCAAAGAGTCTGAAGAAATACGGAGTATTCTCGGTAAAAAGATAGAAATATAAGAGGTATTTATGGATTTAGTTATTATGAATCAATCATTTGACGCTGAGAGAGCGTTGTACGGTAGCGATGGGATCACGCTTGTGGAATGCAGGATCGAAGGGCCGGCTGACGGCGAGAGTGCTCTGAAGGAGAGCAGGAATATTGAAGTCAGAAACTGTTATTTTGATCTCAGATATCCTTTCTGGCATGATACAAACCTGAAGATCGTTGAGAGTGTTATGACGGAAAAATGCAGGGCACCCCTCTGGTATTCGAAGAATATTGAGATCAGAGGAACTAATCTCTTCGGAGTTAAGGCACTTCGTGAGTGCTCGGATGCCACGATTGCAGACAGCAGCATTATTTCTCCTGAATTCGGATGGTCGGTAAAGCATATCAAAATGCATGATACATCTGTTGAAGGCGAGTATTTCATGATGAGATCGGAAGAAATGGACTTTGAAAAGGTCAGTCTGAAAGGGAAATACTCCTTCCAGTATATTAAGGATGCTGTTTTTGATAACTGTGAGTTCGATACAAAGGATGCTTTCTGGCATGCGACTAATGTGGTTGTCAGAAACTCCGTTATAAAGGGCGAGTATCTCGCGTGGTACTGCGATAATGTAACCTTTATAAACTGTGTGATCTCGGGAACGCAGCCGTTCTGCTATTGCAGAAATCTGAAGCTTATCAATTGTGAGATGAATGAAGCTGATCTTGCTTTTGAAAAATCTGAGGTGGAGGCAGAGATAACAACACCTGTGATCAGTATTAAAAATCCTACGAAAGGCACGATAAAAGTTCCAAGTGTCGGTGAGATTATCATGGATGACCCTGAGGCGAGGGGAGAAATAATTACAGGATAGTTAAAACATCATATAATACTAATATAATATGAATGCGAAACACTTCGGATCGTCATGAAATTGAAATATAACGATCTGAAGTGTTTTTTTTGCATAAATAATTGGAAACATAATTGGAAACATAATGGGAAACCATATTCTCATCATACACAGATCATACAAAACCTCCCGGGGATGAGAGTGACGGAGTGATGACCCGGTAGGTGAGATCTGTTAGTTGATATTGTAATAAATAACCTGCGCGGAATATATGATCAGAACGCACTTGTTAAAAATTGTTACATGCGATAAATGACGATTTTTCATA
Source organism: uncultured Lachnospiraceae bacterium (assembly GCA_946544235.1). Classification (GTDB taxonomy): domain Bacteria; phylum Bacillota; class Clostridia; order Lachnospirales; family Lachnospiraceae; genus Eubacterium_Q. The sequence goes on from CAMNMC010000064.1 coordinate 26,040, forward strand.
ATATTCATGACGCAAAATGTAAAATGTGACAACTAAATGTAACATTTATGTAACATTTATATTGACAAAAATGTAACAATATGGTATAAATAGTAACATAATTTCAATGGAGATGAATTTATGTTTAAAAAGATATCAAAGATAGTTATTGTTTTTGCCATGTCGTTTGCTTTCTGTTTCTCAGGTTTTGCAGGATCAGGCAGCAAGTCTGAGGCTGCTGTGGGAAGCTCATATTCAGCACTCAGATCATATATGGTATACGGAAGCTACGGTTCAAACGGACATCTCGGAACAAATTACTGGTCTTGTGCCGGATGGGTATCCAGAGTTCTTTATACAGCAGGAATTGCAGGTGAACTTGGTTTTGTACCGGACTTTTCGGGATATGCAGATGCAGCAGCATCAGGACTTGAGGCGTTCATGAAGGACGATTCGCATTTCGAACTGGTTGCAACCTTTAATAACGGCTGCGGAAGCGATGCAGCAGACAGGCTTCTTGCACAGTACGATGCGGGTGAGGTTAAGGCCGGTGATATCATTATTTACTACGGATACAGCGGAAGATATGATAACACCTGGGGCAGAGAGCATGCTGCCATAATCCTTTCGGACAAATATAACGGAAAGACTTCAAATACCAGTGGTTACGGAGAATACAGATGGGGCAGCAGCTACATCGGTCATCCGACCATCGCACATTCAATGAATTACAGCTATGGTGTTGAATTCTATACACCGATCGATGGACACTTCTTCTGCGGAGATGCGACAGGGTATGCGGTTTACAGACTGACTTCAGGCAAGGTTTCAGAGGAAACTCTTAAATCAATGCTTGGTGAGACAGAGAAGAAGTCAACCGGTGTTTCAGCAAATACATATAAGTCTGTTGGAACAGCAACGATTGTTAAGAAGACTTATAATGGTATGACAGGCTGGTATTACGTAAAGAATAACAAGGTTGTTACAAGCTATAGCGGGTTTGCCAAGAATTCTAACGGCTGGTGGTATGTAAAAAACGGTAAGGTCGATTTTAATCTGAATGGTATTATCAAAGGAAAACTCGGAACAGCTGAGGGCTGGTGGTATGTAAAGGGCGGAAAAGTACAGTTCGTTGATACCATAGCAAAGAATACATACGGCTGGTGGAAGATCAAAAACGGAAAGGTTGATTTTTCATTTACAGGAATCGCCCAGAATGAAAACGGCTGGTGGTACTGCCGTAACGGCAAGGTTGATTTCAAATATAATGGTCTCGTAAAGTATCGCAATAACTGGTGGTGCGTTAAATACGGAAAGATATATCTCAAAGAGACTGTAGCAAGAAACCAGTATGGATGGTGGTATTGCAGAAACGGTGTTGTAGATTATGATTTCAACGGCTTTGCACAGAATGAAAATGGCTGGTGGTATGTAAGAAATGGTAAGGTTGACTTTGGCGTGAACGATACGATCTACGGAAGAGTCAACGGAAGCTACGGATATTACAGAGTCCGTAACGGTAAGGTTTCATATTAAACGGTATCAGGTATGAAATAGCATATTGATATAGAGGGTAGAAGATAGTTCCTTATATGTGTGGCAACATTCAATGCAAAAAGAACGGGATGTCGGTAGTGACATCCCGTTCTTTTGTGGTTTGCAGATAATGAGCTAAGTACCGGCATGCGCTGGAATACACGAATGTCGGCACGTTTTCAGGCAATAAAAAACCACCGGTCGTTCCGGTGGTTTTTTATTTATTAACTAAGCAATCTTATTTACAAGAAGATTAAGACGAGAAACCTTTCTTGCAGCTGTATTCTTGTGGTAGATACCCTTTGAAGCAGCCTTGTCGATAGCAGATGTAGCAACGATAAGAGCCTTAGCAGCCTCTTCCTTGTTACCAGCCTTAGCAGCAACCTCAACCTTCTTAACGAGTGTCTTAACCTTAGACTTTGCAGCCTTATTTCTTTCTTCTCTCTTCTTTGCTACAAGAATTCTCTTCTTTGCTGACTTAATGTTTGCCACAGCACTTTACCTCCGGATTATTAAATCGTCATATCATCTGATATGCACTCGATCGGTTATCACCGACCAACAACTATAAATCGATATCTGTCATACCATGATGAGGGTTTTATCATGAATGACGTTTTCGCATGTTGTAAGACCGAATCCACTTAGCCAAGACACGGTTCAGTATACAGAGTATACCGGGCATATGGAGCCTGTCCCGGTGCTTTTTTTGCCGCGAACACCAAAACACGCAAGAGATATATTAGCAAAAACAAGGAGAAACGTCAAGATAAATCTTATTTTTTGTTCTTTTTCTTTGAGTCATATTTTTTATCTGACTTATCCTTCTTGTCTTTAGCATCAGATTTGTCATGCTTGCCATCTTTTTTATCGGTTTTACTGTCTTTATTAGCTTTCTTATCGGCTTTCTCAGCTTTATCAGACTTGCCGGCTTTTTTCTCATCCTTCTTGGACTTCTTGTCGTCCTTGTCGGATTTGGTAACAACCTTCGTAAGGATGCCGGTTAAACCGGTTCTTTCCTCAACCTGCTCAGGCTCTTTCTCATCCTCGGAAACAACAATCTCTTTGGTATTTAACGCATCGATGTATCTCGAGTTGTAGTATTCCATGAGGGCGGCATATTCTTCGCTTGATTCGTTCATCATCTTGCCGTGAAGTGCATCAAGATCGTCATTTCTTGAAAGCCTCTTGATTATATGCTTTGAGATGTTCTTCGCGTGAAGAGTGATGCCTTGAATACTGTTCGCCAGATCATAGAGTGCAACGCCTCCGACAACTCCACAGTCGCCGTCCTGAAGTCTCTCAACATGATGAGACTCGATGATGTCTTTAAGCTTGTTGATCGTCTTGGAAAGCGGCAGTATCTTGTATGCTTCGTTAATATTTTCACCGTCGGCAGCACCGAAGACCATTGAAAGCATTGAGGAGGTCGCGTCGGTCATGATATCGATCTCCTTCTGTCCCTTAGGTGAAAATACGATCTTGTTTTCGTAACATTCCTGCGCGTTATAGGCAATATTCATACTATAATCGCCGATTCTTTCGTAGTCACCGATCGAGTTCAGTATTGCAGTGAGCATATTTCGATTGTCAATCGTGAGACGTTTACGATTTATCTTCAGGACATAAGCCGAAAGCTCGGTTTCGCATCGGTCGATGAAGTTTTCGTTGTCCACCATGGCGTTAAACTTGGACTTGTCAAATTCCTTGAAGAGTCCGATAGCGCTTTCATAGTTCTCACGAATCTTCTCACCCATGGAAGTCATGACTACCTTGCACTGATTAAGGGCGATACCCGGAGTTTTGAGAAGCATATCATCAAGCTTCCTGAGCTCTTCATCACCATAAGCTTCATCGCTGTCTCTGAGAATCTTTCCTGTAAGTGCAGCCATCTTGTTAGAGAATGGCAGAAGCACAAGGCTTATAATAAGGTTGAAGCCCAGGTGGATATTTGCGATATCACCTCTGTTGGCTGCCTTTGAGAAAACAGGTATGCCTACAGTGTAGTAGATAGCATATATTATGGTTGAAAATACAATCGCTCCGATTATATTGAAGAGAAGATAGCTGAGAGCTACTCTCTTTGCTTTCTTATTTGCGCCTATTGAACCGATGATTATGGTGAAGCACTTACCGATGTTCTGGCCGATGATGATCGGAACCGCAACTCCGAATGTGACGCTTCCTGTAGCTGAAAGCGCCTGTAATATACCAACGGATGCACTTGAACTCTGAATGATCGCAGTGAGGAGTAGACCTGTCAGGATTCCTATGAAAGGATTGCTGAAAGAGGTGAAGAAGCTCTGGAACTTCTCTGATTCCTTAAGAGGTTCAAAGGTTGCTTCCATAAGAGTCATTCCGTAGAAGAGTGTTCCCAGACCTACCATGATGCCGGCAACATCCTTGAGCCGCTGCTTCTTTGTAAAAAGATAAATGGAGGCTCCCAAAGCCAGCAGAATATTTGCAAAGGAAGACGGTTTTAAGAGCTGCAGTACAATGCTTCCCGAGCCGAGATCTCCGAGACGGAGTATCTGTGCAGTTACGGTACTGCCGACATTTGCACCAAATACAACCGGTATTGCCTGAACGAGGGTCATGATTCCGGCGTTAACGAAACCAATCAGCATGATGGTTGTTGCGGCCGAACTCTGAATGATGCCGGTGACGCCGAGACCGAGACCCCAGCCCTTTATGGCGCCTACGCCTTTTTTCTTACTGGTAGTAAATTTACTAAGAATCTTCTCGAGACCTGAACCGGCAAGCTTCTCGAGTGATGAGCCCATAAGGCTCATTCCAAACAAAAACAGTCCGATACCTCCGAAGAGGTTTAACACATTTAGCATAAATCTCCTTGTTGTTAATTTAAATATTGCGTACTATATGTGACTATATGATTATCAGGGCAGATATTCTGAATTAGCAATATATCACAGTTAATATAGCTGCGTATATCTGTAAATCAGTCTTGCTATCAACCCTTCGTTGTTTTCAGACATAAATGTAATATAAGCATCTCGACAGCGTTCTTATCAGTCAGTCTGCCTGCCTTGATGTCAAGTTCGGCATCCGCACATTTTTCAGAGGCGGAGAGCAGTTCTTCTATGGTGAAGCAGTTTGCCTGCTTCAGGGTATCCTTCAGGTAAAATGGATGGATACCGGTATATTTGGCCATCACAGAGTTTTCTTCCTTATCCTTCTGCATGACCTTAAGCTGGGACAACTGCATGAAACGCTTTCTGATAAGAGCGAGAGTCTGCATCGGAGGCGTCTTAAGCTGCTCGAGATCACTGTAGAGAAGAAGAGCCTTCTCACTGTCGTGAGCTGCTATGGCATCCAGCATGGCAAAAACCTTGTTTTCAGCCTCATTTTCACAAACAAGATCAACGTCTGCAACTGTTATATTTCCTTTATCGGCAGCATAGGCGCGAAGCTTTGCTGCCTCATTTGAGAGGCGGTTCATATCCTGCCCGACAGCATTGATCAGGGCAAATACAGCCTTATCCTCAACAGCCGCTCCATCTTCGGAAAGCACCTTTTTAACCCAGGCATTCAGCATTGATGAGTCGGGAGTTTCAAACTTTGCGACAATTCCGATCTTGGATACAGCTTTGTAAATTCTGGTTCTGGCATCAACCTCAGACTCTACAAAGATGAGTCTGGTCGTATCAGGGATATTTTCCAGTGCACTGATAAAATTGTCAATCAGCTCCTCGGGAACCTTCTTAAGTAGACCTGTCCCTTCGGCAAGAATGGTCCTGTGATCAGAGAAGAATGGCATCGTATTTATCGCCTCGATAAGCTCGACTGCATTCACCTTATCTCCGGCAAATACGTTATAATTCATCGTATCGCCCGGCGTAACAAGAGCCTCCAGCAGAGCATGCTTATACTGAGAGACAAAATATCCCTCGGTTCCGGTCAGAACATACAGCTTACTGAAACTGCCTGTTTTGATATGCTCATTTATCGTATTGATTGCCGTTAAGGTAGGATTTTCTTTCTTCCCCGCCATCGTAAAGTATCCCCGCGTTTTTATATATTACACTCAGACGATTTCTTTCACTTGTCCAAATTTGTATATATCATATAAGTGATTTTCTGGCAATAAGGATTTTTAAAACATCAGTGCCATTCCAACCGGCGTCAGCGTTAAATTTCTTTACTTTATTATCAGTAAATGATAAAATATACACTAAGTGTAATATATAAAAACAATACAGTTTTTTGGGGAGGTAACGCTTTGAACGAGAAATTAAATAACTGGATAAACTGGGTGTTATACGACGAACTTATGGACGGAAAGATCAACGCACCAAAGCATCTTTTAGGTAATCATGATTATGGTGACGGTCAGGTTATCACCTGTTACAGACCGCATTCTGCAGCGGTTTCTATCAAATCACCGAGCGGCAAGACCTCGATTCCTATGGAGAAGGTGAGCGAGGAAGGCTTCTACGGAATATATTTTCCAACCAAGAAATTCAAGGGTAATAAATATCGCCTCGTAACTGAATATTACGACGGAACAACCGTTACAACAGCTGACTGCTACAGTTTTGACGGCCTCTTTACAGACTATGATGCCTACCTCTTCGCTGAGGGTAAGGATTATGATATTTACAACAAAATGGGTGCACATCCGATGACAATTGACGGCGTGAAGGGTACCTATTTTGCAGTATGGGCGCCTGATGCAAGACGCGTTTCGGTTGTCGGTGACTTCAATATGTGGGACGGCGCACTGAATCCTATGCAGATCCACAGTGCTTCAGGTGTTTATGAGCTTTTCATGCCGGATGTTATGCCGGGGGCAATCTATAAATTCCAGATACTTACAAGATATGGTGAGATCCTTTACAAGGCTGATCCGTACGGTAACTATAATCAGGTTCGTCCGGACAATGCAAATATAGTTGCAGACATTAATTCCTACAATTGGAAAGATGAAAAATGGATGGCTGAACGCGCGAAGATCGGAAGAGTTGAGCGCACCAAGAGGCCGATGTCCATCTATGAGTGTCATCTCGGTTCATGGAAGAAGAAGGTTGAGGATTCTGACTTCGACTTCTTCAACTACAGAGAACTGGCAGTGATGCTTGGCGACTATCTGACAGAGATGGGGTATACACATATCGAGCTTATCGGTATTGCTGAATATCCTTTTGATGGTTCGTGGGGCTATCAGGTAACAAACTATTTTGCACCTACCTCAAGATACGGCGAGCCGACAGACTTTATGTATTTTGTTGATTATATGCACAGTAAGGGCATCAGCGTTATTCTTGACTGGGTACCTGCACATTTCCCAAGAGATGCGCATGGTCTCGGACGTTTTGATGGTATGCCTCTCTATGAGAATGCAGATCCTCGTAAGGGCGAGCATCCTGACTGGGGTACATATATCTTTGATTACGGCAGAAATGAAGTGGCTAACTTCCTTACCTCAAATGCACTTTTCTGGGTTGAGAAATACCATGTGGACGGTCTCCGTGTGGACGCAGTTGCATCAATGCTCTACCTTGATTACGGCAAGCAGGACGGACAGTGGGTTGCAAATAAGGACGGCGGCAAGGAGAACCTTGAAGCAATTGCCCTTCTTCGGAACATAAATACACTCATGGAACAGAGAAATCCGGGTGCCTACCTCATTGCTGAGGAATCAACCGCATGGCCGGGAGTTACCGCTCCTGCATCTATGCAGGGTCTGGGCTTCCTATTCAAGTGGAACATGGGCTGGATGAATGACTTCCTTGAGTACATGAAGCTTGATCCTTATTTCAAGAAGTTCAATCATAACAGACTGACATTCTCGCTTTCATATGCATATGCAGAGAATTACATCCTCGTTATTTCACATGATGAGGTTGTTCACCTGAAATGTTCTATGCTTGGCAAGATGCCTGGTCTTGAGTTTGATAAATTTGCAAATCTTCGTACAGCGTACGGTTTCATGCTCGGACATCCGGGCAAGAAGCTTCTCTTCATGGGCCAGGAGTTTGCTCAGGGCCGTGAGTGGAGCGAGGCAAGAAGTCTTGACTGGTGGCTGCTTGAGAATCCTCTCCATAAGGGAGTTCAGGAGTATGTTAAGGAGCTTAACCACCTTTATACAAAATACGATGCATTTTACTATAATGATAATGAGGTTATGGGCTTTGAGTGGATCAAGGTTGATGACGCAGATTCCGGTATCGTTACCTTTGTAAGAAGAGGTAAGACAGCCAAGAATCAGATGATGGTTATCTGTAACTTCGTTCCTGTTGAGAGAAAGGATTACCGTGTCGGAGTTCCTTGCCTTACAACCTACACCGAGATTCTTAACTCGGATGATGAGAAGTTTGGCGGTCTCGGAAGGACCAATAAGGGCAGGAAGCTTGTTGCTGAGGAAGCACCTTGCGACAGATCTGACAAGAGTATGGTACTTGATATTCCACCGCTCTCAACGATCATTCTGAAGTACGATTACAAAAATTAATATTATCAAGGATTTATTGTAACGGACGTCTGCCGAAGCAAATATTTCACTCGGGAACCGCTGTCGCTGGAGACTAGCGTAGTGGTACTAAACTCGTAGGCACTTCGTACCTACCCACTCGCGTACCAACGCTGTGGATGTTCCCTCGTCGAAACACTTACTTCGGCAGACTGTTACTGTTATAAAATAAATGCTATAGTGAAGATATACATAATTTTGAAATTATAAGCATCTACATAATTATGATAGTTGACATAATACTGGACGGGATGTATATGGTTTTAGAAAATGAAAAAGAGGAGGAAGCACATGATAATAGTACCGATATATGACACACTTCTGCTTCCAGATGTGACATTTTATTTTAAGAAGGACGTAATAGACAGCTGGAATATCGGCGAGCTTTCTGCCGGCAAGGAGATAGCTTTTGCCATGCTGAAGGATGATTACAGTATGACTGATCTGACGCCTGATTCCTTCTTCCCTATCGGCGTTGCTGCCAAGGTTGAAAATATAGATAATGAGGGAAATATCAGGGTCCGTACCACCGACAGGGTGGAGCTTTCCGATATTTCCGTTAAAAAGGGTAAGATTAAGGCTGAACTCAGCTTCAGATTTGAGGTTGAGGATATTCTTGAGGATGAGAGACAGGAAATATTTGAAACCATCAAGAATGATTATCTCCGCTTTGTTCAGAATTTCCAGTGGGGGCTCTGGGCAAGGGGCTTTATCCTTCAGTGGAAAAATATGAATGAGCTTGCCTGCGCGATGGCAGGATATTTCAGCGTGACCTGGGAGGAGAAATACGCGATAATCGAAACCGATTCTCTAAGAGATCGTTATGTCCTTATCGAGAAGATGGCCTATGAATTTATAGAGATGGCCAAGGTTCAGAGCGGCGCTGAGGAGACGCAGAAGGAGGAGCATGAGAAGCTTTACCGTGAAAATGCTCTGAAGAAGCAGATAGATATACTCCAGAAGGAGCTTGATGAGATGCATCCGGAAAATGTATCCGATCTCAGAAAGTTCCGCAAGCTGATAGATGAGTCAGGTATGAACGAGACCGCCCGTAAAGAAGCTGATAAGGTTCTGAACCGTATGAAGCAGGAAGGACAGGACGGTCATGAATATGGTATGCTCTATGACTATCTTGATTTTGTGACGGCTCTTGACTGGAAGACTGCTGAGCCGGGTGAGATAGACCTTAAGAAGGCTGAGGAGATACTGGATGCCGATCATTACGGTCTGAAGAAGGTCAAGGAGAGGATAGTTCAGCAGATGGCTGTTATGGCTCTGAACAAGAAGCAGTCCGGTTCGATAATCCTCTTCGTCGGTGCTCCGGGTACCGGTAAGACCAGTCTCGGACAGAGTATCGCAGCAGCTCTCGGAAGAAAATACGTACGTATCAGTCTTGGCGGTGTCAGAGACGAGGCTGAGATTAGAGGACACAGAAGAACCTACATCGGCGCCATGCCGGGAAGGATCATGGAGGGCATGAAGAGAGCAGGCTCATCCAATCCTGTAATGGTTCTGGATGAGGTTGATAAGCTTGTCAGAGATTTCGGCGGAGATCCGGCTTCGGCACTTCTCGAAGTACTTGATCCTGAGCAGAACAATTCATTTACCGATCATTACATGAATGTTCCGTATGATCTGTCGAATGTTCTCTTTGTCTGCACTGCAAACTCTATAGATACTATACCTGAACCGCTGCTTAACAGAATGGAGCTGATCAGCTTCAATGGTTATACTGCGGTTGAGAAGTTCAATATAGCACGTAAGCATCTGATCCCTAAGGCCATGAAGCAGATGGGCATCAAGGCCAAAAATCTCAGGATCACAGATGCGGCTGTAAAGAAGATAATTGAGGATTATACGGCTGAAGCAGGTGTAAGAGGTCTTAAGAAGCAGATAGACAACCTCTGCAGATATGCGGCTGTTAAGCTTGTTAAGGGTGAGGAGGAAAGCATCTCAGTTACTCCTAAGAGACTCAAGGAGTTCCTCGGACGTAAGGTACTCAGCCATGATACCATAGAGAAAACAACCATCCCGGGCATTGTAACAGGTCTGGCGTGGACCATGGCCGGTGGTGAGATACTCTTCATAGAGACCAAGAAGGTCAAGGGTAACGGTAAGGTTACGATCACAGGACAGCTTGGTGATGTCATGAGGGAATCCGTGGAAATAGCGATAAGCCTTGTTAAGGGCATGCTTCCAAAGGAAACCGGAGACCTTGCAGAATGCGACCTTCACATTCATGTTCCTGAGGGCGCTGTTCCGAAGGACGGTCCGTCGGCGGGTATCACGATAGTTACGGCACTTTACTCACTCTTTACCGGTAAGAAGGTTGATCCGAAATTTGCGATGACAGGTGAGGTTTCCCTTCGTGGAAATATAATGCCTATCGGAGGCCTTCCTGAGAAGCTTATGGCAGCTGTCCGCGCAGGCGTTAAGACTGTATTTATCCCTGAGAAGAATGTTCAGGATCTTGAAGATGTCGCAGATGAGGTAAAAGCAGAGCTGGAGATAATACCTGTGAAGAAGATCACGGACGTGATTTCAGCGGTTGGACTCATGCAGTGATATGGTGCAATTTAATGTACCGTATCAGTATTGTAAGGTCATTTACAATTGAATAAAAAAGTATAAACGTCTATAATGGATTTAGTTGAAATATGTGTCTGTTATAGACGTTTTTATATAACAGGAGCTGCGTTCCTGTTATATAAAGCCCTTCGGGGGATGCGTCAATAATTAAAAGGTTTTGGGTGGGAAGATGTCAGCAAAGATTGATTTTATAATCGGTGGATCCGGCACGGGCAAATCCACTTATCTTAAGGAAAGATTTGCGGATGAGGCTGTAAAGAATCCGGATAAAAAATACATAATGATAGTACCTGAGCAGGCAGCAAGTACTGTGGAGAGAGACATGGTGAAGATCATGTCTCTTCGTCATGGCAGGATAGGCTTTATGAATATCGATATCATAGGTATCAGCCGTCTTGCTTATAAAATATTTGACGAACTCGCAGTGAAGGTCGGAGGGATCCTCTCCGATGCGGGTAAGAGCATGCTGATCCGTCTCGTTGCAGGAAGGACCGATCTCAGGATATATAAGAACAGTATCGACAAGGAAGGCTTTATCGCCGAGACCAAGTCGCTTATGTCAGAGCTGTTTCAGTATAATATTTCCAAGGAAGATATTGAGAGCCTGATCACGGAGCTTGAAAGGACCGGGGACAATACGGTTCTTCTCGAAAAGCTTTCAGATATGGCTGCAATCTACAGGGGCTTTGAGGAAAGGCTGTCAGAGGATGACGGAACTCTTCCGGCTGAGAAGACGGTTGCATATCTTCTGAAAAAGCTGGGAGATAAAAAATGCAGTTTACTGGATGATGCGGTGATAGCCTTTGACGGCTTTACCGGTTATACACCTTCGCAGTACAGTCTGATCGAGGAGCTGGCGAAGCGTGCCGTGAGAATGAGCTTTGTGATAACGATGGATGAATACATCATCCGAAGCGGCAGAGCGGTAAATGATTACGAGCTGTTTTATCTCTCGTATGTTACATATACCAAGATATGTGCTCTTGCCGAAAAAAACGGTCAAAAAGCAGACACCCTTCTCATGGCAGACAATAAGAGACATATGAAGGATACTATGCTTCATGCTCTTGAGCGGAAACTGTTTCGTGTGCCTGTGAAACCTTATGAGGGGGATTATTATCAGGCAGGGCGTGAAGGAGTGACGCCGGGCAGCGTTAAGAATGCCGGTGAAGATGCTGCGGCAACTGGCAATGATGCAGAACTAGTTGGCGACATTGGTAAAAATAGCAAAGATGCTGCGGTAGTAAGTGAATATTCATCGGAAACCGGTGGCGTTGGCGAAAACGTCAATGTTGTTAAAACGGTTGGCGGAAAAGAAGTAGATGGCAAAAATTACATCCGCCTCTGGGAGTGTCGTGATCCGGAGGAGCAGCTTTCATGTATCGCACAGGAAATACGTAGAAAGGTGAGAGAGGAAGGTCTGAGATACAGAGATATTGCGGTTCTTGCACCGAATCTTGAGGAGATGTCGGGAAGCTTTGACAAGATATTTGAGATGTATGATATTCCTTTCTTCCCGGACTATACCAGAAGGCTCAGAAACAGCCCTTTTACTGAAGCAATCATTTCGCTTCTGAATGCCGAAGAGAAGAATTATGATTATGATTCGATGTTCTCACTTCTCAAGACCGGCGTTATGACCAGCCTTGACAGAGAGACCATATCATTATTGGAAAACTATGCGATAGCAAGAAATGTCAAGGGCTTCAGACGCTGGAGCAGGAGCTTTTCGTATTTTAATAATAATACAGATATTTACGAGGCGGAGGAGGAAGCACGTAAGAAGCTGATGGAGCCTCTTGCAAAGGTTCACGCAGGCTTTATCGGCGGCGGAAAAACAGTTGGTGATCTTATAAGCGCCATAAGGCTGTTTATGGAGGAAAACCATTATGAGGAGAAGATTGCCGAAGCGTCAGTGAGACTGGAAAAAGATGGTGATATTCCTCTTTCGAACGTCTACAGCTCTCTATACGAGAATCTGGATCTGTTCTTACTAAAAATGCAGGAGGTACTTGGGAACGAGAAGGTCAGCCTCAGGGAATTTGCGGAGATATTTAAGACCGGTATAGGGGAAATACGTATCGGAACCATCCCTGCCGTTTTGGACAGTGTAACGGTGGGTGATATCGAAAGAACCAGAGTGCCGGAGGTTAAGGTTATATTTCTCATTAATCTCAATGACGGAGTGGTTCCGAAACCAGGCAAACCGGCGAAGATACTGACAGATAATGATAAGGACAGGATAGAGGAGCTGTTTGACAGGCTCGGAATAGACAAAACGCTTGCACCGAACGAGAAGAAGAGCCTTTATATAGAACAGTTTTATCTCTATCTCTGCATGACCAAGCCGACCAGAGAGCTGATCCTCAGCTACTGCAAGATGAGCAGGTCGGGCGAGGAGCTTGAAAAATCATATATTATTTCGAGACTTCAGGGAATCTTCAGCAGGCTTTCCACTGAGAAGAGAAGTCCGGAAAGATTCATGGGAACCGAAAAAACGGATGCGTATTTCTTTACGGAAATGATGAGAGAAGCGCTGTATGGAGGTGGTCTGGAGAGTACCGCTATAGATATGTCGGGTGGTGATACGGCAGGAATGAACGGTATTGAGGCGGAGAAGCATGGAGGAGATGCGACCGGTTGTGGCAGTACGGGTATTGCTGCCGGAGCAGGTGGATATTCATGGGCTGACGCGGCGGTGCTGTATTCTATCTTTAGAGACAGGAAGAGGATAGTTGATACTGCTGCAGGCTATGGCAGGGATGATAAGAGACTCTCGGAGGAGGCTGTTGAAGCTGCCAGGAGGAGTCTTATGTCTCAGTCTGTATCAAAGCTTGAAGAGTATGCAAACTGCGAGTATAAGTTTTTCCTGAACCACCTTCTGAAGCTGGAGGAGAGGGAAAGCTATTCGTTTGATCCGCTTCAGTTCGGAAATATAATCCATTCCGCTCTGGAAGGGCTTTTCAGGGAGATGGACGGTAAGAGTCTGCAGGAAACCTATGACAGATGGAAGAATATTTCCGATGAAGAGATCTCAAAGAAGATGCGTAATGCCATTGATACGCAGTTCAGATCGAAATCGGATGAACTGCTGGCGCCTGACGGAACCATCCTTGCCGAGGGCATGAGCAGATTTATCATGAACAGCATCTATCAGCTGGGGGAGAGGACTGCCAGAAATCTTTCAAGGCATATCCGCGGCGGAGCAATGAGCCCGAGATTCTACGAGGAAAAATTTGACAGTAAGGACAGCTTTGAAAACTCCGGTGTCAGTATCCCGGGAGTTGCGGGAAGGATCAAGTTTACCGGCAAGATAGACCGCGCCGATATTTACGAGGACGGCGATAATGTATATTTAAGAATAGTTGATTACAAGACCGGAAATAACAGCTTTACATACACGGATCTTCTGTATGGAAGGCAGCTTCAGCTGACTGCATATCTCTCGGTAATGCAGGAAAAGGTCAGGATACTCTATGAACGGGCAGGCCGGAAGGTGAATGTCATACCGGTCGGAATGTATTATTATCCGGTCAGTAATCCGATCATAACGAGGCCGGAGGATATGAGTGAAGAGGCTGTTCAGAAGGCAATCACGCAGGAACTCAGACTAAAGGGTATCGCCTCATCGGAGCCGGAGCATCTGGAACTTCAGGAGAAAGGCATCTCGGATCCGGAATTTCGAAAGGGAGGCGCTGCAAATATACTGGCTCTTGATTTTTATACAAGGAAGTTTGGTGAAAACGAAGCCGGAAGCGTGAAGGGCGACCATCTTACGGTAAGTCCTGACGAATTTAAATATATTGAAAGCTATGCAAAACTGAAGATGACGGAACTGACAAAGGACATGTTTGAGGGAAATATAGTTAAAGATCCGATAAGGTCAGGCACAAATACAGCCTGCAGCTGGTGTCCTTACAGGGATGTCTGCCGTTTTGATCCGGTGAACCGCGATAACAGAGTGAATTTCATCCCGCAGAGCAAAGAAAAAGAAGCATTTGATATGATAATAAACAGAGGGGGAGCGGCGTTAACAGGTGGTAAATTGGAATAAAGAACAAAAGGCTGTAATAGAAAGCCGCAAACTGAATACTCAGATACTTGTATCAGCAGCTGCCGGTTCGGGCAAGACTGCCGTGCTTGTCGAGCGCATACTTCAAAGCCTTCTTGATAAGGTTGATGACGAGTATGTGAATGATATTGACGATTTTCTGGTTGTAACCTTCACAAGGGCGGCAGCGGCTCAGATGAAGGATAAGATCACAAAAAAGATCGGCGAAATGCTGTCGGAGGAAGGTGCGAAGGAATATCCGGACAGGAAAAAGCTTGATCATCTGGCCAAGCAGCAGATTGCAGTCGGAAGAGCGGATATATGCACACTGGACAGCTTTTCGGCAAAGGTTGTAAGAGAAAATTTCAGCGTAATAAATATCGATCCGGCTTTTACAACGGTCGAGGGCGATATGATGAAGCTGGTCAAGGATGATGTTATTGATGAGATGCTTGGCGAGCTTTTCAGCGGAAATGACGGAAAATACGTTAAGGCGGAGGATTTTGCGCTTCTGGCAGGTGTATTTTTCAAAAAGACCGATGATGCCGAGCTGAAGAAGGTCTTCTTCGATATCATGAGAGTCGCTGAGACCATGCCGGATCCGGTGAAATGGCTGGAGGAATGCCGCATAAAGGAGGGCGAAGACAGAGAGAAAAGCTTTAACAGCCTTCCGTGGGTCGGCCTTCTGATGGATGATATTCGGGGCAGGATGGAGTCTGCACTCAGTGTTAATGACAAGGTTATAAGGATTGCGGAGAGACTGAAAGAGGAAGCAGTAAGTGACGAGGAATTGAAGAACTCCGCAAAGATGCTGGAAAAGGCGAAGAAGGACAGAGAATTGATCGAGAGATATATTCTTTCGGCTGACAGAAGGAGAGGCGGCTCCTACAGAAGCTTCCTTAATATGCTGGGCTCATGGTCTTTCGACAATAACAGCAAGAAGGATGATTCGGAGTATACCCGTGAACGTTCAAAATATTCATTAAAGACCGGCATGATAGGCTCTGTTATGAATGTGGTTCTGGGCAGGGGCAAGGTGCAGGATGTTGATTCTGTAATGAGTGATATTTATGATAACTCGGCAAAGTGGATCGATATCATAGTTGATTTCTGCCTTGAGTATTATGAGAGAGCCATGGCTGAAAAGCATCGTCGCAGGCAGTATGAATTCAGTGATATTGCGCATTTCGCGCTGAAGATACTTTCCGAAAATGAGAAGACTGCAAAGCAGTTTACGATGAAATATAAATACATATACATCGATGAATATCAGGACAGTAACTATATTCAGGAGGATATGGTAAATGCCATTGCTTCCTTCAGAAACGGACATCCGTCGAATATCTTCATGGTTGGTGATGTGAAGCAGAGCATCTACAGATTC
>CAMNMC010000065.1 GCA_946544235.1 uncultured Lachnospiraceae bacterium
AATGTTGAGGAGATGCGTTATAACTGTGGTAAGCACCTTGCAATCCGTGATAAGGAAAGTGGAAGAGATGCTGGCGTAGATATAGTTGCGGCAATTCCGGATTCCGGAACAGCTCATGCAGTCGGTTATGCCAACGAGTCAGGTATTCCTTTCTCAAGACCTTTTGTAAAATATACTCCAACCTGGCCAAGAAGCTTTATGCCTACGGTTCAGTCCAAGAGAAATCTTATCGCCAAGATGAAGCTTATTCCTATTCATGAGCTTATCGACGGCAAGAGCCTTCTTATAATCGATGACTCGATCGTAAGAGGTACACAGCTTGGAGAGACTACAGAATTCCTTTATAACAGTGGTGCTAAGGAAGTGCATATCAGACCTGCATGCCCACCGCTTCTGTTCGGATGTAAATATATCAATTTCTCAAGATCAAACTCAGAGATGGAGCTTATCGCAAGACGAGTTATCTGCGAAGAGGAGGGCGAGACAGTCGACAGAGCTATTCTTGATGACTACGCTGATCCAGACTCAGACAGATATCATCTTATGCTTGATAAGATAAGAGAGAAGCTTGGCTTCACATCACTTGCATTTAACAGACTTGACGATATGATCAAGGCTGTCGGAATTGACAAGAGCAAGCTCTGTACCTATTGCTGGGACGGACGCGAGTAATCAGACTCTTATTTCATATTTATACAGTCATGGCGCAGAATATGTCAGGTTAATGACGAACTGTATGACATGATAAATATGGTTTGACAAAAATATAATTTTGGTTTATAACATTATTAGCACTCTATCTGATAGAGTGCTAATAGTTTTTTGACGGATCAGATTCAGGGTGAGTATATTTCAGCACTGATAAGAATCTGTCAGTTTGTATTTATTATAGAAAAATTATTTAGAAAAGAGGTCATTTAGCAATGTCAACAAAAAACGGCAGTCTGACTATCAACAGTGAGAATATTTTCCCTATAATCAAAAAGTGGCTGTATTCAGACCACGATATCTTTATCAGAGAGCTTATCTCAAACGGCGTTGATGCGATCACCAAGGTTAAGAGGCTTTCTTCAATGGGAGAAGCTGATATTCCTGAAGGTGAGAAATACAGAGTTACGGTTTACGCAAGTGCCAAGGCTAAGACTCTTACGTTTGAGGATAATGGTATCGGTATGACAGCTGATGAGGTTGAAAAATACATCAACCAGATAGCTTTCTCAGGTGCCACAGATTTCCTTGAGAAATATAAGGATAAGGATCAGAATGACCAGATCATCGGACATTTCGGACTGGGCTTTTATTCTGCATTTATGGTAAGTGATAAGGTTACCATCGAGACTCTTTCATATCAGAAGGATGCAGCTCCAGTTTACTGGGAATGCGATGGCGGTACCGATTACAGCATGAGCGAGGGCGACAAGAAAGATCGTGGTACAAGGATCACACTTTATCTTTCAGACGACAGCCTTGAGTTCGCCAATGCTTATCGCGTACGTGAGGTAATCAATAAATACTGCTCATTTATGCCTGTTGAGATTTTCTTTATCGATGTAGATGACGCAGCAAGGAAGGCTGAAGAGAAGGCTAAGAAGAAAGCTGAAAAAGGAGCAAAGAAAGCAGAGAAGGATGCTGCAAAGGAAGCAAAGAAGGCTGCAAAGAAGAAGGAAGAGGATGATTTCCTCGGTGATTCGGATGACAAGAAGGATGAGTCTTCTGAGGATGATAATAAGATAATCGACGCCGACTTCAAGGATGTTGATGCAGAAGATGCAGATAAAGAGGATGAGGAAGAGGTTCAGGTACCTCTCAATGATACAAACCCTCTATGGGTTAGAATGCCTGCAGACTGCAAGGATGAGGATTATAAGGATTTCTATCAGAAGGTATTTCTTGATTTCAAGGAGCCGCTTTTCTGGATCCACCTTAATATGGATTATCCTTTTAACCTTAAGGGAATACTGTATTTCCCACGTATCAATCCGACTGTAGACCAGCTTGAGGGCAAGGTAAAGCTTTACAACAATCAGGTGTTTGTCGCTGATAATATCAAGGAGGTTATTCCTGAGTTCCTGCTTACTCTTAAGGGAGTTATCGATTGTCCGGATCTTCCGCTTAACGTTTCAAGAAGTGCTCTTCAGAACGACGGCTTCGTTAAGAAGATATCTGATTACATCACCAAGAAGGTTGCCGATAAGCTTATCGAGATGTACAAGAAGGATAAGGAGAAATACGAGACGCTCTGGGAGGACATCTCACCATTTATCAAGTTTGGCTGCCTGAAGGACGATAAGTTCCAGGATAAAATGAAGGACTACATGATCTTCAAGAACCTTGAGGGTAAGTTCATAACCCTTCCTGAATATCTTGAGGCTGCTAAGGAGAAGCACGAGAACAAGGTATTTTACATCACTGACGAACGTGAGCAGGCTCAGTACATCGAGATGTTCAAGAACGCCGGAACAGATGCCATCTACCTTACTCATAATATCGACAATCCTTACATAACAAATATGGAATTCAAGAATGAGGGCGTTAAGTTCCTCAGAATCGATGCTGATGTCAATGAAGGAATAGTCGGTGAAGCGCTTTCAGAGGAGACAGTTAAGGATTATACCGACAAGCTTACGGAAAGCTTCAAGAAGGCTCTTGGCGTAGAGAAGATCACTATAAAGGTTCAGAGCCTTAAGGATGAAAATATTTCTTCTATGCTTACTCAGTCAGAAGAACAGAGACGTATGGAAGAGATGATGAAGGCTTATAATATGGGTGGCGGTATGCCAAATCCATTTGGTGATGCCAAGTCAGGCGAGACACTCGTTCTGAATGCCAATAATAAGCTTGTTAAGTACGTTCTTGAAAATCCTGAGGGAGAAAATACTGAGACAATATGCTGCCAGCTTTACGATCTTGCAGCTATTGCAAACAGACCTCTTAACGCTGAGGAGCTTACAAAGTTTGTTGCAAGAAGCAATAAGATACTTGGTATGATCATTTAATGATATAAATCATATATAAACATGGTTGGTTTCGGATATGCTTTGCATATCAGGAACAGCCGTTATAGACACAGTTAAACATAAAAGAGAGGTTTTGAATACATACATTCATTCTCTCTTTTTATGTTGCTTTATATAGATGTATTCTGACGCATTTTGCATATTTCACAGTATATCTTGCATTAATGAATGTTTACAGATGAGTGCAAAAATGATAAAATATATATGGTATTTTGTACGATATGCATAAGGGCGATGATCATTATCAATGATGCATGTTTTTTGGGTTTGTTATATTTTGTTACGGAGGGTTTATGAAGCAATTCCAGTTTAATTATGAGGGTGAAGAAAAATTCATCAGTATGATCAAAAGGATCAGGCAGTGGTGTAATGCTTCTGTTGTTTCGAATGTTGTCTTCCAGATATATACAGAAAATTTGAATAAAAGCAGGATAACGAGTATTTGCGGCATGATCGAGAAGGAGATGCCGAAGGCGCTTTATATGGGCTGTTCCACAAACGGCAATATCGTCATGGGAGATAAGAGCAGCAGTCCGATCAGTATTATTTGTACCGTATATGAATATCCATCAACCAGGGTTGATGTTCTGCAGTATACTCTGACTGAAGAGAAGGCCAAATATGTTGCTGACAGTCTTACAGAATATGTAACTCGTCATCCGTGGGTAAAGTCGATAATGACCTTTACGACTATGAGAGGAATGTCGATGACGGATTACTGCAACTATCTGTGCGAGCTTCCGAAGGAGATAGTATTTTGTGGCGGTGGTGCTTTTTCGGAGGATATTAATGATTCTGATGCATTTGTTTTTTCAAATGTCGGTCAGATATCAGATCATGCAGCTGTATTTCTTGTGACTGGCGGAGAAGATTACTATGTCGAAGCTCGTCATGTTACCGGCTGGAAACCTCTTGGAAGAAACCTTCGTGTTACCAAAGCAGAGGGTCCCGTTCTTTACGAATTGGATGGAAAGCCGGCATACGAGACTTATTATAAATATCTGAATATAAATAAAGATGATAATTTCTTCTCTAATACACTCGAATTCCCTTTCCTTTACGAGCTTAACGGGCTGGATATACTGAGAGCACCGATAGGATGTAATCAGGATGGATCACTTGTAATGACGGCTGATATTGCTGAAAATGTCAATGCCAGGATTGCTTATGGTGATCCTTGGACAATTCTTGACAGTGTATTTGACGTGGCTACATCCTTCCAGGATTTTATTCCTGAAACCTTTACTGTGTTTTCATGTGCCGGAAGGAGAACCTTCTGGGGCGATGATGAGATAAGTAAGGAAACAAAGCCTTTCCAATCTCTTGCAACAACATCCGGTTTCTATACCTCAGGTGAATTTTTAAGAAACGGAGATTATGTAAATCAACATAACGTTACACTGGTTATTGAGGCTCAGCGAGAAGGAAGTGTTGAGGATAAGATTGTCCCTCAGGTTGAAATGGACAGAAGCGAATTTTCAGGTAAGGTTTCTATGATCAACAGACTGGCAACATTCATTCAGGCTGCTACCGAGGAACTTGAGGAAGCAAACAAGCAGCTTCAGCTTTCATCGATCACTGATGGAATGACCAAGCTTCTGAACAGACGTGAGATACAGCGCAGGATAAGCCTGAAGGCAAGAGAGTTTGAAAACTTTTCTGTTAATGGAATGGCTAAGGCCGGCGCAACACTTATTATGATGGATATTGATAATTTTAAATCCGTTAATGATAATTATGGTCACAAGGAAGGCGACAGAGTTCTTATAGGACTTGCTGATATGCTTAAGAAAACGGTTGCTGAGCTTGCACCTGATGCTTCAGTAGGAAGATGGGGTGGCGAGGAATTTATGGTTCTCTGCCCAAGTCTTGATGAAGCCGGAGCAACAGCACTTGCAGATACCTTCAGAAAGAGATTTTCTGAAATCAGGTTTGATAACTGCGGTAACAGAACCATGAGTCTCGGAGTTACTGAGCTTATCGCGGGTGAAAACTCAGATATCTGCTGCGTAAGAGTTGATGATGCGCTTTATGAAGCAAAGAAGACCGGTAAGAATAAGGTTGTTGTGGCACAGTAGAGCCAATGGCAGGATTTAATGGTAGAGTTTTTATTTCCTGTGATGGAAAATTATATTTAATATATCAAGAGTATATAAAAACGATCGGAGAGTAATTCTCCGGTCGTTTTCTTTGTGTAGATAATGAGCCATGTGTACGCTGGTATGCTTGCAGACCTGCGTACATTTGGCGAATGTCCATCACCGAGTGACGGAGTCACGAGGCGGTGATCGGCGAAGCCGGAATCTACACAAAAACATATAACTATTTTGATTGCTGGATATACTGCTGGTCACTATTAAGATTAATGTTAATAAAGTGTCCGATGGCATGAGCCAGTTTCAGATTAGCCATCATCATAATGATCGATGCAGTAATTATTGCGATGGCTGGTGCGTCAAAGGTTATGAACCGGGAGGCTCTGATGAGAATCAATATGCTGTAAGGCAGGCATATCAGGCTTGTTATGAAGCTGGGAATGTATTTTCTTAGATATAATGTTTGACCTAAATGTAAAGTAAAATGTGCTGTCAGTGAAAGGAACAGTCCAAACCAGAGAGCATATAACACTTTGCCGGGAAAGTAATAGGCGAGAAGGCTGATGCCAAAGAATGGGATGAACTCTTCATAAACTGCAGCCGCGAATCCCATATCCGTAAAACCTCTGTAGGCCTTTGTTATTCTCGGAAAGCGTTTGAATAGCTCAGGATTATGTCGGAAGAACCAGCCAAAACCGACGACCTCCTCCATGTCATGAAATATAAATATGATAGGCAGAAGCAGTATGTAATCTTTCATAATTATCCTCCAGAATATAAGTTGAGAAGATACACAGATGTGTATTTTTGATTAATATAATAATACTAATAGCGAGTTGTAAAGGGATTTGGGGTAAGATACACAATTTATGATCGGATGTGTCACTTTGTACGTTTGTATGCAGCGTGCATACCAAATCGATCTTGTTTAAAGGTATAATAAAAACGTGAGAATTATATGTATTTTTCATATCGAAAAACGAAAGTGAGGGATGAATATGAAGAAACCTTTTTACAAGAAATTATGGTTTTGGCTCTTAATCTTTATCGTTATAGGTGGAGCCGGTGCGGCAGCATCGAAGAAGAAGGATGAGGATAAAACTGAGCAGACAGTATTAACGGAAGCTACAACTGAGAAAACAGGTAATACAACTGAAAAAAGCACAACTCAAACGACTACAGAGCAAACGGTTATAAAGAATGGTGAATACTCTGTTTCCATTAATTCGTATTCTGTTGAAGAAAACTATGATGGTTCAGATGTTTTGATCATTGATTATTCATGGACAAATA
The DNA here is from genome assembly GCA_946544235.1 of uncultured Lachnospiraceae bacterium. Taxonomy (GTDB): domain Bacteria; phylum Bacillota; class Clostridia; order Lachnospirales; family Lachnospiraceae; genus Eubacterium_Q. The sequence goes on from CAMNMC010000065.1 coordinate 6,407, forward strand.
ACAGTAAAGAAGAAACTGCTTTCATGTATGCGCTTAGAGATATTGTGTATCAGAATGGGGTTCAATGCTCATCAATATCTGTATACATTGATGATGTCAGTACCAGTGATCAAATGCTGAAGATTAAGCCGGGTGTAACAAACAATTTAAAAATCGGATATAAGCTTCAGGATCAAACAAATGTCACTGTTGTGATTACAGATTTGATGGATAGAGATTTATATCTCAAGGAAAATATAGATTTAGGCGGAGGAGAAGGAACATACAATGAGGAAGCTGCTAAATCTGCTGAGACAAGCGTAAAGATTAAAGAGATGTTCCTGAGCGAGAATTATTCCGGAGATGATGTACTGATAGTTAAATATGAATATACAAATGGAGAAAAGAAGGCCAAGGCATTTTCGTCTGAATTTCGTGATACAGTATATCAAAACGGAATTGAATGCAGTAGTTGGACTATAAGTGAAGATGCTGACGGCGAATCATCGATTTTATATATTATGCCTGGAGCTACGATTGTTGTTGAAGAAGCTTATATCCTGAACGATACAACAACGGATGTTGAAATTGAAGTGGAAACTCTGATCACAAAGAAAAGTGTGCTGTCTGAAAAAAGATCTTTGGAATAGATAAATCAAGCGTTGTAATGTATTTAATTATAGGCCGTTTTATAGTATAATTATTTTATGAATCGCATCTTGAAATGACTTAAGGGAGAGGAGGATATTTGTGCTATGAAAAAGAACAGGATACTTAAAATGGTTGTGCTAACATTTGCGTTTATGGTTTCATTTTGTGTTTTTGGAGTTGAAGGAATAAATAGTTCAATCGATGGAAATGAAGTCTATGCAGCAACAACAAAGGATACAAGAACAGGAGTTTACAAAGCAGCATATAACCAAGGAGGTAAGATCACAAATGAGTGGTGTTATCTGAAAAATGGTAAGGTACAATACAACTATAATGGTTTTGCCAAGAATGACAATGGATGGTGGTATATTGAAAAAGGAAAGGTAACTTTCAAGAAAAACGACGTAATCAAGGGTACTGTTAATAATCAAAGTGGCTGGTGGTTCGTCAAAGGAAGTAAGGTCCAGTTTGTTGATTCGGTTGAGAAAAACTCAAATGGTTGGTGGTGCATTCAAAAAGGTAAAGTAAACTTTGGATTTACTGGTCTTGCTAAGAATAATAATGGCTATTGGTATTGTAAAAATGGCAAGGTTAATTTTGGATTCAAAGGTATTGCTTCAAACAACAATGGTGAGTGGTACTGCAGTGGCGGTAAAGTTGATTTTTCATACAATGGAAATTATAAATATAATGGTATCCAGTACAATGTCAAGGGAGGTAAAGCTACAAAAGCAGCCACTGTGACACCTGGAGGTAATGTTGTTGATGGTGGTTCGAATTATGTTTTAAACACAAATTCAATGAAATTTCATAGACCAAGCTGCAGATGGGCCAATCAGATTAGTTCAAAAAATAGAGCAACATCAAGTAAATCCAGAGACGAAATAATTAAGGCTGGTTATAATCCATGCAAGGATTGTGATCCATAATATTTTGATATTAGGAGATAATAATGATCCCAAGAATTAAAGAAGTTGTTCCTCAGGAGGATTTCAAATTAATGATAACCATTGACAGTGGTGAGAAGGTGATTTATAACGTTGAAGATGATATTGAGGACTTAGCTTAGTTTTCCGTACTGAAGACTGAATATGGATTATTCAAAAACTTTCAGCTTGATGAGAGCAGAACAGTCATTTATTGGAATGACTGGGTTGATCTTCCAAGTGATACCTTGCTTGAGTATGGAAGCAAAATAATGAATTGACAAAATGCGGCTGGAGATGATAAGGTCTCCGGCCGTAAATAGTATGAAGAAGTAGATTTTTATCGTGTAGATATTAACTGAATCGGTTGAAATAGAAAGGGAAACTATGAAGAATACAGAAGATTTTTTTAACGAACTGTCAAATGCGCATTCGGAGGGAAGCCTTGACCGGATTATTTCCGATCCGGGTGTGAGTAAGGAAAGCTTTGACACATATTATTGTAAGGTGCTTGATTCCAGAGGAGTCAGGAAAAGTGAACTGGTCAATCGTGTGAACATAAGCCGGACTTATATATATCAGCTTCTGAACGGTACACGTGTTCCGGGAAGAGATAATGCCATCGCGCTCTGCATCGCCGGCGGCTTCAGCCTGAATGAGACTGATCGCTGTATGGCTCTTCTTAAAACAGGGGCTCTATATGCGAAGGATGCACGTGATGCCATAATTATTTACTGCATAAATAATAAGCTGTCCTGCAGTGAAGCGAATGCACTTCTTTATAAAAAGGATATGAAACCTTTGACGGAGTAGGCGTTTGGTGTGATAATATCTCTATGATGTTGTATTTTGCCAGAGACGTTTATATTATTATTTATGGTCGTAAACAATGATCAGTATGGGTGTTCCTCAAAATGAAATAATTGAAGCTTTGCATATTCATGGATACAGTGAGCCTGAAATAATGGACAGTCATGAAAATGTTATGAAGGTTAAATTTGTTAATAAAACTTCCAACAGTTTCGAGATGAATGGGTCTGTCGGGAGTTATTATAATGCAGAAAACTCAGAAGTTCGTATTGCAAGATGTATAAGTATTACAAGCATAAGTGTTTATGAACGGCTCATGAAGGCTGAGATCAGGGGCATTCCGCATATTTTCGAGGTGATCAGCTGTGATGGTTTTGGTCTTGTGATAGAAGAGTATGTTCATGGACGTGATCTGAACAGGCTCATCGAAGACGGCAGCGGATATCTCAGAAATATATCCAATATCGATCTGATCATATCAGGCCTCGTTGATATTCTGGAGTCGCTCGGAAATATGAATCCTCCTATCATTCACCGTGATATAAAACCGGCAAATATAATGATGGATGATAAAAAGAATATCTATCTGATCGATTTTAATATTTCAAGAGAGCATGATGGAAGCAAGGTTCACGATACAGTTGCGATGGGTACCAGAGGATTTGCCGCTCCCGAGCAGTATGGTTTTTCTGAAAGCGATATACGAACAGATTTTTATGGGCTCGGAGCAACCATAAAATATATTCTTGATAATATAAGTCATTATCAGACTTTTTTGCCGGATGAAGAGCGTGAGGCTATACTCAGAGTCTTTGCTGATAAATGTATGATGCTCGATAAGAAGGACAGATTTCAGAATGTTGCTGAGATCAGGGCTTTTCTGGGCTATGCCAATATGATGAATATTGGGTATAAAGTGAGAAAACAAGAAGAAAACCGAAACATAAAATATAAAAAAGATGCAAGAAATAACAGTTATATGATCCCGGGATTCAGGACAAAGAATCCGGTGAATATGATCATTGCTGTTTTGGGTTATATAACCTCGGCTTATCTGTCTTATCAGTTGATGTTCAATGATTACAATGGTTTTGAAGGTTTAAGCAGAGATAGACGCAAGGGACTTAATGTTTTTACAACTGTATTTACATTCTTTATAATGATCATTGTTATATTCTTTGTGACGGATTACAGGAATATGCAATCGAAATTTGTTTTCCTCAGAAAGGCGAAGACCAGAAGTGAACATGCTTTAAGAGTCGGGCTTGTTGCAATTATTCTTTTTCTGCTTCTGATCTTTCTTGAAGGTCTGATACTTGTTTCGGCTGCTGAAGTTCTGGAACAGTGATATTGTCATTCTGATCAATGCTTTGTTTTATAAAAATTATATAAGCGTTTGACTTTGGTTAGATTGACATATTTAACAGGAAAAGTGTAAAATAATCATTTAGGAATATGAAGTTTATGGTGTTTTGAGGTATGGGATAGGAGGCTATGGATGAAGTTTTGTATTTATTGTGGAAAGCAACTTGATGACAAAAGCTCCTTCTGTATTTATTGTGGGAAGAAGCAGGCAGTACAGTCGATGGAGAATAAGGGGAATCAGTCGGCTGATAACGGATCAATGCAGAATGCAGGTAATCCGACTGCAAACTATGAAACGATGCAGAATGCAAGTGATTCGACGTCGAATTACGGATCAATGCATAATGTCAGTGATCCGCGATTAAATGACTATGCTGATCAATCTGTTTTTGCAGAGCAGATCATACAGCAAAATAATATACAGCGGAATAATATACAGCAGAATAATATACAACAGGGCTATACAGGGCAGCCACAACAGATGATGCAGCAGCCGGGGCAGCCACAACAGATGGTGTCACAGCAGCCGATGCAGCCAAGTTACGGCGGCCAATGGCAGAACAATATGACGCAGGGCTATGGGGGCCAACCGCAGCAGATGATGCAGCAGCCTATGCAGCCGAATTACGGCAGCCAATGGCAGAACAATATGCTGCAAGGCTATGCAGGACAGCCGCAGCAGGTGATGCAACAGCCGGTGATGCAATCACAGGCACAGCAAACAGTACAAACAGTGCAATCACAGCAGATGATGCAACAGCCATCGGTATCATCGTCACGACAGGACCAGAATAACAGACAACAGAGCTCCGGAAATAAACCATCAGCTCCTGATAAAAGTAATAAAAAGGATAAGAAGGGCAATGCTCCATTCATTATAGCTGTTACCTGTGCATCGCTTGCGGTCATAGGTATGCTGATCATGGCGTATTTCCTGTTTATCAAGAAGGATACCAAGAGTGATGATAAGAAGGCTGACAGACCGAGCTCGGAACTGGCAGCTTCAACACGCGATACAATCGAAGCTACAACAGAAGCAACTACCGGTTCGTCAGGAACAACAACTGATACAAGCGGGGATACAACAGTAACCGCTAGTGAAGCTTCAACTGAAGCAACAACTGAAGCTACAACAGAGCCTGAACCGGATATGACATTTGCCGGAATCAGTGAAAGAGTCGGAAACCTGACCAAAGCCAACGTTACACTTGTAAATGCTGATGCTTCGGCATATCCTGAGATGAAACTGTATTTTACGGTTGAAAATGAAGCGGGCGAGGCAATTGAACTGGTTGAGCCGAATATTGCAATTAAGGAAAAGATTGCCAATGGACAGGAACTTGAATGTGAGGTCAAATCCTTCGAACAGATCAAGGGGCGTGAAGGCGTTCGTTTTGAGCTTGTAGCCGATAAATCGGGCAGTATGAGATCTGATCTTCCTGATATGCAGAGGATCATGAAGGAATTTGTTTCGGTACTTGATTATGCTACAGGAGACCGTGCGGAGTTCCTTGCTTTTGATACCTATGTTATGTACATGTGTACATATACTGATGATATCAATCTCCTTCAGAATGGTATAGATAATATGACCACCTACGGCGAGACTGCTCTTTATGACGCTCTTTATGAAGCGGTTCTTAATGCAGGTAATCAGACCGGCGCAAAATGCGTTATCGCATTTACGGACGGACTTGATAATCAGTCACGTTTTACTGAAAATGATGTTATAAATCTTGCTAAAACCTACAATGTTCCTATATTTATCATCGGAACCTATGGTGGTGATGACAGCGTTTACACAAATATAACCTCAAAGACAGGTGGACAGTACTGGTATATCGGCAGTATTTCCGATATGTCAGCCATACTTGAGCAAATATATGCTCAGGAGAAGAGCATGTACTGTCTCGATTACGTTTCTGATCCGAAGGCTGATCCTTATGCTAAGAGAGATATTTCTGTGGCTGTAGAGGATAAAACCTACGGCTCGGTTCAGAATTCCAGCTTTGAAGCAGCGGAAGTTTTTGAAAAGGAAAAGCATGCAGCCGGTTATGAGGTTGTTGTTGCTGATATTTCCTGGTCGGCGGCAAATGCGGAAGCAATCAAGAGAGGCGGACATCTGATAACCATAACCTCACAGGAGGAAATGGATATGGCTGTTAAGCTTGCCGAAGATAAAAAGCTTGAATTTGTCTGGATGGGAGGATATACTTCGGTAAGGTCAGGTGCTGCGTATGGACATTGGATAACCGGCGAAAGCTTTGATTATCAGGCGTGGTATCCGGGCGAACCGTCAAGAACTGATAATGACGGTGCTGATGAGATGTATCTTATGCTATGGAAGATCGATGATAAGTGGTCATGGAATGATCAGAGAAATGATCCGATCGGCGAGACTAAACTTGAATATTTCAAAGGTAAGACCGGGTATATAATCGAATATGAAGAATAAATATGAGAAGCTGAAAAAATATATAATCATTCTGTCGGCGCTGGTTTTGATCATGGCAGTAATAAATGCTGTTCTGATCATAAAACTTGCTTCGATACGTGAGGAAAAGAAGAAGGATGCTACCGAGGTTAAGAGTAATACCGAAAGCTCGGCGGATGTTAACGGAATATCCGGGGAAACAGACGATAATACCTCGGATGTAAATACAGAAGATGCATCGGTTACCGAAAACGCCGGAATTACTGATGAAGGCACTACGGAAGAACAGGCATCGGAAAACACTGACAGTACGGAAACTCTTTCGGAGCTTGATCAAAAGGTTGAAGATAAATTGTCACAGATGACTCTCAGGGATAAGGTCTGTCAGATGTTCGTGGTCACTCCGGAGAGCCTTACCGGATATTCGCTCTGTACCACTGCCGGTGAAACCACAAACGAATGTCTTCAGAATTATCCTGTTGCAGGACTTATATATTTCGCTGATAATCTTGAAGACAGAACTCAGACAGAGGAAATGATAGGTAATACACAGCAGTATGCTGAAGAGATTAACGGAATACCACTGTTTATAGCAGTTGATGAAGAAGGCGGTATGGTTGCACGTTGTGCCGACAAGCTTGGAACAACGTCTCTCGGCAATATGTATGATTATCGTGAAGAAGGCTCCGATAAAGCTTATTCCAATGCATATACCATTGCAACTGATATCAGAGAATTAGGCTTTAATCTTGATTTTGCACCTGTTGCCGATACCTGGTCTAACAGCGCAAATACCGTTATCGGTAAAAGAGCATACAGCGATGACTTTGAGGAAACTGCAGAACTTGTTGCAGCGGCTGTTAAGGGCTTTAATGACGGTGGTGTTATGTGTACGCTGAAGCATTTTCCGGGGCATGGCGATACTTCTGAGGATAGTCATTCCGGAAGTGCATATGCAACCAAGAGCCTGGCAGAGCTGGCGAAGGAGGAGTTCCTTGCATTTAAGAGCGGAATTGATGCGGGAGCAGATATGGTCATGGTTGGTCATATTACGATGACCGGCGTTGACGGACTTCCGGCTGTATTTTCTCATACAATGGTTACTGAACAGCTGAGAGAAACTTTAGGGTTTGAGGGTGTTATCGTAACAGACGCTCTTAACATGGGAGCAATCTCAAATATTTACAGCAGTGATGAAGCGGCTGTAAGATGTATAGAAGCCGGTATAGATCTTCTGCTGATGCCTAATGATCTGGAGACAGCTGTTTCAGGGGTCGTTTCTGCTGTTGAAAATGGCACCATCTCGGAAGAACGTATCAATGAAAGCGTGAGAAGGATACTTAAGCTGAAATACGAGAAGCTTGATTAGAATATGAATCATTTACCGGTTTGTCACTGTCATTAGAGACGGATTGCCGGATAACAATAGAAAGGATATACTCTGAGACAAACTTGAATCGGAGAAACAAAAAACATGAGGATTTTTAACACACTGACAAGAAAAAAAGAAGTATTTAAACCTATAGTTCCGGGAAAGGTCGGAATCTATGTATGCGGACCAACCGTATATGATTACATCCATATCGGAAATGCAAGACCTATGATCGTTTTTGATACCCTCAGAAGATATTTTGAATATAAGGGCTATGAGGTAAACTATGTATCAAACTTCACAGATGTTGATGATAAGATCATTAAACGTGCCATAGAGGATGGCGTGGATTCAAGTGTGATCTCTGAGAAATATATAGAAGAGTGCAAGAAGGATATGAAGGCTCTGAATGTGCGTCCGGCAACAACTCATCCACAGGCTACTAAAGAGATTCCTGATATGATCGACATGGTTGAAACTCTTATCGATAAGGAGCATGCTTACGAGAAGAACGGAACGGTGTATTTCAGAACAAGAAGCTTTAAGGATTACGGAAAGCTTTCACATAAAAATATTGACGAGCTTGAGTCAGGTCACAGAGCTGAGGCGCATCAGCTGAAGGTCAGCGGTGAGGATGAGAAGGAAGACGAACTTGATTTTGTTCTCTGGAAGCCTAAGAAGGAAGGCGAGCCATCATGGGGATCACCTTGGGGTGATGGTCGTCCGGGCTGGCATCTTGAGTGCTCGGTTATGTCTAAGAAATACATCGGAGGTACTATAGATATTCATGCCGGCGGAGAGGATCTTATCTTCCCACACCATGAGAACGAGATCGCACAGAGCGAGGCTGCAAACGGTACTGAATTTGCAAGATACTGGATGCATAACGGATTCCTTAAGATCAATAATGAGAAGATGAGTAAATCGCTCGGTAATTTCTTTACCGTTAGAGATATCTGTGCAAAATACGACCCTCAGGTTATCCGTTTCTTTATGCTTTCGGCTCAGTACAGAAGTCCTCTGAACTTCTCTGAAGAGCTTGTGATCGCTGCAAAGAACGGACTTGAGAGAATCCTTACCTGCGCAGAGAAGCTGAGAGATGTTATCGGTACGTCAGATGATGCTTCAGAGAGTGAACTCACTTTAGAGGAGCAGGCTGTTCTTGATGGTATTAAGCCTTATATCGAAAGATATGAGGAGGCTATGGATGATGATCTTAATACAGCAGACGCTATTTCGGTTATATTTGAACTTGTAAAATATATCAATACCAATATAAATTCGGATTCATCCAAGACACTGGCAAAGGCACTGTATAATACACTTGAAAAGCTTTCTGATGTTATGGGAATCATAATCGAAGCAAAGTCAGATTCTCTTGATTCCGAGATAGAAGCACTTATTGAGGAGAGACAGCAGGCAAGAAAGAACAGGGATTTTGCAAAGGCTGACGAGATTCGCGACAAGCTTCTCGGTGTGGGTATCGAGCTTAAGGATACACGTGAAGGAGTAAAATGGAAGAGAATATAATACTCGCTTCTGATAAAAATGACTCAGACATGGTTCGGCATGAATCGGTTTTGACAGGTAATACATATGAGTCGGAAGAGGCTGTTTCGAGAAATTACTCGGGACTTGCTCTGGCCTATATCGGTGACAGTATATTTGATCTGTATATCAAGGATTATTTTGTCAGAAAGAACAATATGCAGACTGAAAAATACCATAAGGTCGTTACAGGTATAGTTAAGGCTGTCAATCAGGCTGCTCTTATAGACAGGCTTATCGAGGAAGAAAAACTGACAGAGACGGAGCTTGAGATATATAAGAGAGGCCGTAATTCATCGGTTCATACCAAGGCTAAAAATGCGACCATGGGCGAATACAAGAAGGCTACAGGATTTGAGTCGGTTCTTGGCTTCAATTATCTGACAGGCAATAAGGACCGGCTCGCTTTCTTTGCCGGGGAGGCGCTCAGCTTTGCGGGATATCTGGATCGATGATCATATATTTAAGGATATCTGATTCGTTTGTTAAGACGTTTATAAATAAAAGTTCTATGAGGTGACTTGTCTGGCGAAACCTGTTTTATTAGAGCTTGTTTGTTTGGTGTCATTTGAGTAAGTATGAGTTTTTTTAATGAAAGAGTGTGTTATATGGATAATAATAAAACAAATGATAATGATAAAAATACAAGCCTTGCTGAGGGCAGGAATGCGGTAACTGAAGCTTTGCGTTCCGGAAGGTCCGTTGAGAAGCTTTTTATACAGGAAGGACTCAGGGATGGAGCGATAAATACTATTCTTCGAGAGGCTAAAAAGAGAGATATAACCTATTCTTTCGTATCAAAGCAGAGGCTTGACCAGATGTCTGAAGCGGGAAGACATCAGGGAGTTATTGCTCAGTGTGCAGAATACTCTTATTCGGAGCTGGAAGATATATTTAAAAAGGCTGAAGAAAAAGGTGAAGCACCTTTTGTATTCATACTTGATGAGATCGAAGATCCGCATAATCTCGGCGCAATCATCAGAACCGCTAACCTTTGCGGGGCTCACGGTGTCATAATCTCGAAACACAGGGCAGCGGGTCTTACATCTACAGCCGTAAGAGCTTCGGCAGGAGCAGTTAATTATACGCCGGTCGTTAAGGTTACGAACATTGCAAAAACCATAGAGGAATTAAAAAACAGGGGAATGTGGTTTGCGTGTGCGGACATGGGCGGTGAGCTTATGTATAACTGTGATCTTAAGGGATCACTCGGTATAGTCATCGGAAATGAAGGCTCCGGTGTCTCAAGAAATGTGAAGGAAAAGTGTGATTATGTGGTCAGTATCCCGATGAAGGGTGATATTGATTCATTGAATGCTTCGGTAGCGGCAGGGGTGCTTGCTTATGAGGCAGTTAGGCAGAGAATGGGGAAATAAGCAATGCTTGATTATGAAAAAATGACCGACGAAGAGCTGGTTATGATCGCTCACAACAAGGATGTGAGAGCGGAAGAGGTACTGCTGCAGAGATACAGCAGACTCGTTCGTAAGGAGATAAGATTTCTCTTTATTGTGGGCGCTGACAGTGATGATCTCCTTCAGGAGGGGATGATCGGTCTGGTGAAGGCTATCAGGGATTTTAAGCCTGATAACGGAACGGCGTTTATGACATTTGCAACTATTTGTGTCAGAAGGCAGATAAGAACGGCTATTACAGCATCAAACCGTCAGAAACATCTGCCACTTAATTCGTATATTTCATTTTATTCGGGTGAAGATGGTGAGGATGATCTCTCAAATGTGCTGGGTGATTCGGAACTTGATAATCCTGAAAATATAATCCTTGCTGAGGAAAGACGGCAGGAGAGATATAAAGCTATAGAAGATAAGCTTAGTGCATATGAGAAGAAGGTGCTGCTTCTTTATTTGAGAGGTTTTTCATACCAGGAAATAGCACAGGAGATAAATAAAAATGAAAAGTCTGTTAACAATGCACTTACCAGAATAAGGCTTAAGCTGGCAGTTTGATCAGGAAGAAAAAAAACTGTTAAACATGATATTTCCAACAGTTTATTATAAACAAAGGAGAAGAGAGAAATGAGTAAATGTATTTATTGTGGTACGGAACTTACTGATGGGGCTCTTTATTGCGGCGGATGTGGTAAGAAACAGGAAATGTCTCAGGAAGAAAGTGTGGAGAAAACAGGTGC
>CAMNMC010000066.1 GCA_946544235.1 uncultured Lachnospiraceae bacterium
CCAACCTCCAGCAGGGTTCCTGTCATGATACGCACCATATTCTGCAGGAAGCCGTTGCCATGATAGTAAAACCTGATATAGTTACCGCTCTCCTCGATCTGAATATTATCCACAACTCTGATGGTCGATTTCTTCATCTTCGGATTGCCGCAGAAGCTCTTATAATCATGCATTCCCATAAGAAGCTCCGCTGCCTCACGCATCTTCTCAACATCCGGTTTCTTATCAAGCACTGAAGTGTATTTTCTGTCAAATACAGGCTTCGTATCTCCGTACCAGCAGGTATATCTGTAGGTTTTACCCTTGGCATTATAGCGACTATGAAAATGAGCCGACGCCTCAGACACCTTATTAACACTTATATCCTCAGGAAGATATCGGTTCATATATGCAAGGATCTCATCGCAGGTCTTTTCCGTATCAAGGATGACATTTGCAGTCATCGCTCTTGCGTGCACACCGGCATCCGTTCTGCCCGCGCCGATCACGGTTACGCCCTTTCCGAACTCAGCGGCATCCACCGTTCCATCAGCCGTTTTTTCAATCGATCCCGTTACATCTCCTGTTTTTTTACCTTTCTCGGATGTAAGCATCATATTAAGTACATTTTCCAATTTTCCCTGGATAGTCATGTCAGTATTCGGCTGGTGCTCCCAGCCAAAATACCTAGTGCCATCGTAGCTGATTATCAGCTTGATATTTCTTTTCACAATAAGCTCTCCGAATCATGCAATTATAATTGATCATTATTTTTCAATATAACTCAAACTATCATTTTTTCATAAAAATAGCAAATTTAAATTTACCATTTTCCACGAAATTACTCTTTTTGAATTATTATCAACAAATACCGTTTAGTTACCTGATTCCTCTTCTCTTTTTCTTCTCATCTCTTCATGTTGTTTCGCATAATCCGTAGCGCGCTCCAGGCTGTCGGCAAGCCACTCATCGGTAATATATTCTTTGCTGGTTTTATGTTCCTTATATAGATTCAAAGAATTTGTTTCAATCTCAGGTTCCAGACTATATGGCGAATTCTCATCATCAGGAGCAACAGTTCCATCAGCAATTTCTCTGACCGCTCTGTCATATCTCGCATATATTATCTCTCTAAACTCATCCGTTATATAATCCTTCGGCAATATTTTTACAGTAAAGCCATGGCATAGATCATATTTTAAATAAGCCTCGCATTTTAAATATTCCTCCACACAATCCTCATCAAACTGTACATCACCATTCTGGAATATACAGTATCCTCCGAGATTGTCATCATCAGAATATACTACGCCAAATTCCCCGCCGGGACTGTTAAACTCAGTCCACAGAGTATAATACTGATCAAACATCGGTCCGTCTATATTTCCGAAGATCAAAGTGTTCCTCCTGTCAACATACTTCTGATAAGCATCCGACGATTTATCTTCATATTTCGGGTCATACAGATCATCAAAATCCATCCATCTGACTGCAGCTATAAAACCGCGATTATTCCTGTTCCTCGAATTAATATGATAGAATGCCAGTTCAAAGCTTCCGTCATCATATTTCTTAACCTTACAGCTTATCAGCCCGACAAGCTCTTCGTGAAGATTGATCAAAAAACTCTCATCCTCTATATCGGTATCATCAACAGTAAAATATTCCTCACTTACAAGAGCCGGCTTTACCTTAGTATCATTTACTCCTTCTGTTGAATTCTCTTTATTTCTGTCATCTTCCGGTCTTTCGCTTTCACCATCCGTTTGGTACGGAGGTAGCTCCTGATCCCAATTATAGTTCGCAGCATCTACGTATTCCAGCATCTTTATAAGCCACGCAACATCAACAAGATTACTCCATGTCTTCTGCTCAACATACTTCCTTATCCACGTTGCCTCAGCATTCCCACTCACATCCTTAAACAGTGAATTCTCATCATCAGGTACGACAGTTCCATCTGCCAGTTCCTTAACAGCTCTGTCATATCTGTTCTGAAGCATCCGCTTGTATTCTTCACTCAAATAATCCTCAGGCATAGTTTTTGCTGTAAATCCATTGCAAAGATCATATTTCAGCATAACTTCACATCTGTCATATTCTTTCCAGCAGCTTTCGTCCATCTCCGGGCTTCCTGACTGAAGCAGACAATAGCCTCCCATATCCTCGCTGTCAGGACAGATTACTCCAAGCTCGCCTCCCGGACTAAAGAAACATATCCATAACCAATAGTATCGATCAAACATAATCCCATCCAGGTTACCAAAAATCAAAGTATTGGTCCTGTCCACAGTTTTACTGTACACAGATGATGTCTTATCATCCATTTCCGGATCATATATATCTCTGAAATCCATCCATTCGACTCTCAGTATCTGGCCCCTGTTATTCTTTTCCCTGGAATTTATATGATAAAACTCCAGCTTGAAGCTGCCGTCATCATACCGTTCAACTTTACAGCTTATCAGCCCGACAAGCTCTTCGCGAAGATCAAGTGAGAAGCATTCATCTTCGATGTGAGGATTCTCTACTACAAAATAGTCTTCACTGACCAGTGCCGGTTTTGTCGTATCTTCCTCTTCTTCCTGCCGTCTTCTCTCTTCTTCCTCCTGCTTCCTTCTTTCCTCAGCATCCAGTTCAGTACTTACCAGATCTTCAGAATCGTCTCTGGCTTCGGTCGACAGTTTACTGTCGCCTTCAACAATGTCCTCGGTATCATCTTTCTTGCTGCAGGAACAAAATACCATTATCACTGCCAGTAAAGATACCATCACGACAGTTCTGAGCTTATGCGTTTTATGTTCTTCACCTATCTGATAAATCCTGTCCTTTAGCCTCCCTTTACCGAAAGAGACAGCACCGAAAAGCTCAGTTTTTCGACCTGACCCAAGATAAAGAAGCGCTCTTGCATATTCCTTCTTACGTTCCGCAGAAGCATCTATCAGCATGTTTTCGTCACAGGCAAGCTCAATATCCTGCTGGACTGCCGCATAAACCATCCAGACAAGCGGATTGTACCAGTTGATCAGCAGTGCAATGAAATACAGGAAAAGGAAAATATTATCATGTCTTCTGATGTGCATCCTTTCGTGTCCGAGAACCATCTCATATGTTTTACCACTCAGTTTCTCCGGCAGATATATCCTTGGTCTGAATATCCCGGTAACACAGGCATCCTTTTCATTCTTCCAGCAAAATACGTTTCTTTCATTCTTGACCGGAACAGCCTCCCAGCATTTCTTTCTGAACTGAGACATACGTCCAAGTGAATATGACCCCAGCATTGCTATACCCGCGAGCCATATCGAAATGACAATCGTAATGATAATATTTCCTGTGTCCGCGCTTCCTCCTTTTTTCGCACTGCCTGTATATCCGATGCCGTCCGGGATTTCCGCGTTTTCTGCCGTTTTTCCGCCACCTGAAACTGCCGTTCCGTTTGGAGTTCCGGCATCTGTATCAGCTGATGCCTTATCGTCTGAAATATTTATATCCGAATTGGTTACGGTGGAATCACCCGATGCATCAACTACATGATCATCTTTTGAATCTCTCGGATCAGCCACATTGTCATTTGTTATACTGTCTTTTGATGTTTTGCCCGTTCCATCACCTGAATGACTCACTTTTCCATCATCGAAGGCACCGCTATTCTCTGTGCTATCATTTTTCTTTCCGGTACTGTTTGCCGGATCATATGCGCCGGTATTTTCCTTCCGCCCCTGCTCTGACGACTTATCCTGAGCAGAAGAAGCTTCAATGCCCAGCAGTTCACTGACAGTCGGAACAGTTGAAAAGCCCGCCGGAAGCGAAACAGGCACAAGAAGTCTGAAAAGAAGCACAACCCACAGGAGATTCAGCGTCCTCTTAGACTGTTTTCTGAATAAATACCTGAGTGCCAGAACAACCAGTATTATAAGTATTGTCACCGGCAGACCATTTATATAAAACCAGAATATATCCTTCACAAGCTCACCCTCTTCCCTTTCCATCTCTGTCGCTAAGACTTTTGTTGATCACGCTCCAGCCCTCGACCGATGGATTATTTCAATTAACAACCATCTATCTATATCCATTATTTTGTTTATACATATCATCATATCGTCATGCATATTGTTTCATGATTTATTCGAATCCTTATATGCGGCGATCACTCTCTCCAGCTCCGCTATATCCTCATCGCTAAGCTTCTCCTCCCTGATGAATGTATTTACAAATTCAGGAAGTGATCCCCCAAAATATTTTCTGATAGCCTTCTTCTTCTGTGATGACTCGTATTCCGCTCTCGACATTAGGCAGCTGACGCTTGCGTTTTCATTTTTAACCATGTCCTTTTCGATAAGCTTTTTCAGTATCGTATACATGGTAGTACGACGCCAGTCG
Source organism: uncultured Lachnospiraceae bacterium (assembly GCA_946544235.1). Classification (GTDB taxonomy): domain Bacteria; phylum Bacillota; class Clostridia; order Lachnospirales; family Lachnospiraceae; genus Eubacterium_Q. The sequence goes on from CAMNMC010000066.1 coordinate 4,363, forward strand.
AGCTTCTCATCCACAAGTCTTACCAGCTCCTTTGCCGGCATATCGCCATATTTCCATATCAATTCCATCAGGCTCATTTCCGCTTCTGTAAGATGCATACCACACCATCCTTTCATTCATTACAATCAATTATCATCGGTAATAATCATATATTTAAAATCAGTCACCTCATTTTGTCTAAAATCTTTAGACAATTATAGTCTAAATTATTTAGACACATTTGTCAATATCATATTCCGATATGATTAACAATAGTTTCTGTGCACAACAAGATCGGCACAGCCGAGATCCTCTCGACTATGCCGATCTTTCTTTAATGATACACTATATTATTTATTCAAAGGATCTTAGCCCTTTAAAGACAACATTTTCAAACAATTACATTGCCTTAACTTTTTCAAACTCCTCAACGATCTCTGCTTCCGGCTTTGGTGTGAGAAGGCTCACAACAATGATCAGGAAGAGACTTACGAGGAAGGCAGGAAGGAGCTCATACAGATCCCAGTAGCCGCCCATCGGTCTTACTGCAAACTTCCAGATAAATACCATTCCGGCACCCCCGAGCATTCCTGCAAGAGCGCCGTATTTGTTGGTACGCTTCCAGAAGAGAGCCATCAGCATGATCGGTCCAAATACCGCACCGAAACCTGCCCACGCAAAGGAAACGATATTGAAGATCGAGCTGTCAGGATTCCATGCGATAATAACGCCGAGTATTGCAACAACAACAAGTGTGATTCTTGCAGTAAGCATAGCCATCTTCTCGCTCATCTTAACCTTGAAAACATCCTGAATGATATTCTCGGAAACAGCAGATGATGCAGCGATGAGCTGTGAGTCAGCAGTTGACATTGTTGAAGCAAGGATACCTGCTATGATAATACCTGCAATAAGCGCAAATGCGAAACCGTGCTTACTGATCAGATTTGCGATCTCAACAATAAGTGTCTCGGCCTTTGAATAGCTTGTCAGGTCATCATGATCAAGCATATCAGGAAGGCTCTTCATTGCTCTTGCAACGATTCCGAGGAATACAGCGATTCCAAGTGAAAATACAACCCAGATACTTGCAACACGTCTTGAAAGCTTAAGCTTCTGAGGGTCCTTGATAGCCATGAATCTCAGAAGAACGTGAGGCATACCGAAGTATCCGAGTCCCCACGCAAAGGTTGTAACAATATTAAAGAATGTATAAGAGCTTGATCCACCCGTAACGTTACTATGTGTTGCAGAGAAGGTGAAATATCCCTTAAGGCTGTCAGCATTATCGATAACTGCCTGAAGACCGCCCGCATTATTGATACCATATCCGAGAACGATAAGCAGCGCAATTGTCATGATTATCGACTGGATAAAGTCAGTTCTTGAAGCAGCCAGGAAGCCACCCGTTGTTGTATAACCAATAATGATAACAGCCGATACGATCATGGCAAGCTGGTAATCAACATCGAAAAGTGTCTTGAAGAGCTTACCGCAGGCAGAGAAGCCTGAAGCTGTATAAGGCACGAAGAAAACGATGATTGCAATCGCACCGATAAGAAGAAGGATATTGCTGTTATCCTTAAATCTCTTCTTGAAGAAATCAGGTATTGTGATCGCATTGATCTCAGCCGAATAGTTACGAAGTTTCTTGGCAACAAAAAGCCAGTTGAGGTAGGTTCCTATAGCAAGTCCGATAGCAGTCCAGCCTGCATCCGCAACTCCGGAAAAATAAGCAAGACCCGGCACACCCATAAGAAGATATGAGCTCATGTCCGAAGCCTCTGCACTCATGGCAGTAACAAATGGTCCAAGCTTACGTCCTCCGAGGTAGAAGTCCCCTACGTCATTTGTGTTTCTGGAACTGATGGCGCCTATGATAAGCATCATTACGAGATATATCGATATCGCAACCACAATTCCGATCTGAGCAGTAGTCATCTCTTTTGTCCTCCACATTTTATAAATTTACATGTCTTAAAATTTAAAACATCCTGCTTTTTTTGTCAATGATCAGCAATTCTCCCTGAGATCGGATCATTCTCCAAACTGCTCTCAATCGCAGTATCGGAAGTAACCTCACTGTCTTTTTTGACAGCAATACTGCCGCCGCACGAGCAAAGGCTCAGTGCGGCGGCAGTAAGTACGATTAAACTCTTTGCCGATTTAACAAATTTTCTCTTCTCATTATTTCTATTCAGTAACCTCTGCAGTCTTGATGATGAACTTGACATTTCCTGTCATGTCATCTGAAAGACCTGCGAAGTTATCATATGCTTTACCTGTTTCGATGACCTTCTTGATCTCAGCTGTAATAGCATCAAGATCCTTTTCAGCATCGCCAAGCTTACCGACTATCATATCGGTTGCCTGCTTAAGCTTTGATGAACCATCAACAAGATCCTTGCTGTAGCTATCAAGCTCTGCTGCTCCTGAAGCAAGTTCTCCTGCACCGCTGCTGAGCTGAGCTGCTCCGCTGCTGAGTGTTCCTGCACCACTGCTGAGTTCACCAAGCCCGTTTGTAAGAGTCGGAACTGAAGCATATATCTTATCGAGACCCTCATCAAGGCTTGCAACACCATCATAAAGTCTGTTCAGACCTGTGTCAAGCTGTCCTGCACCATCTGCAAGCTGAGCAACGCCATCCTTAAGAGCTGTGATCTTTGGTCCAAATTCCTCAAGCTCAAGCTTAACCATTGAAAGTGCCTGGCTTACACCATATTCAACACCCTTATTTGTATAAACAGAGATGATATATTCAAGCTTTCCTGCTATATCCTGCATCTGACCTCCAAGATATGAATAAGCATTTCCGTAACCGGCTGCAAATGCATTTCCGATGATCTTCTGATAACCCTCTGTAACCTGAGCGGTGATAGTTTCCTTGTAGTTAGCTTCAATATTTGCCTTAACGCCTTCTCTTACCGCAGGTGTAAGCATAGCCTTTGTATCATCCGCACCTGCTGCAAGCTTACCGGTTAATTCTGCAACGATAGTATTATAAGTATCACTGTCACAGTTAAGCGCTGCGGCAAGTGTTGCTATATCAATACTTTCAGCTCCTGCAGCTGCAACCTGTCCTGCAACTGTTTCTGCCTTTGCACCGGCAACAGCAGCCTTTGCAAGATCAGACGGAGCATCAGCAGTTCCCATAAGTGCAGTTATCATTGTTGCAAAATATTCCTGAACCTTTGCATCAACAAGAGCCTTGCCCTCATCAGATGCCATATATTCATCAACCTTTGAATCGATGATTCCGTTTACAGTACTTACGATAAGTCCCTGAACAGCCTCATCCTCCATTATCTTCTTAACATTTGGATCTTCCTTAGCTGCCTCTTCCGCCTTCTTGGTGATCGCTTCAACCTTTTCAGCATCAGTCATTGTAGCAAGAGCATTAAGCTCTGAAAGATCGAGTGTAACGCCCTCTTCTGCAAGCTGCTTCTGTGCTGCTTCAGAGATAGCCTGAGCTGCAGCTGCCTTCTGCTCATCTGTAAAGCTGAGACTTGAAGCATCCGGTACCTCAGGAAGCTCGATGCCCTGAACAGCACCGTTCAGCTGCTGAAGTCCGCCCGAAAGCTTTGCAGAGCCTGCAAGCACGCCATTTTCTCCCTCGAAAGCTTCCTTAAGCTGTCCTGCACCGATGTCAGCGCTTTCAAGTGCATTACCGAGAGTAATTCCTCCCGAATAAAGCTGATCTGTTCCTGCGCTCAGCTTGCTTGCACCATCAGAAACCTGTGTTGCTCCGCTGGAAACCTGTGCTGCGCCTGTCGAAATCTTCGATACACCGTTTGTATAGCTTACGATACCTGCCGCAAGGCTGTTCACGCCATCCTGATATTCTGCGACAAGCTTGTTAAGTTCGCTTTCTATAGCAGAGAAATCAACATCCTCTATTGTCTCGCCGATAAGGCCTGTAGCAGCAACAGTAAGAGTCATATCAAGCTTGAAGTCAGTTGTATCTGCTTTTACTTCAAAATAATCCGGAATCTCAACATCTACCTTTTCAGATGTCTGCTTCAGGCTGTCCTGAAGTCCCGGGAAGCCAAAGCCGAGAACAACACACTTGCTGCCATCTGAGATGTATTTTCCGTTTGTAACCTCAACATTACTGAAGCATGAATTGTCAAGGAAGAAGCCTGTTGCCATAAGGAAAGGTACGCTGATTCCATCTGCCTTTGCCTTATTGATATAATCAAAACGTATCCTTACGTTTCCGCTCTTACCTGCAATCTGAGCAGGTGTTACCTCATTTCCGTCCAGATAATAGGTAACCTTAACCTCAACAGGAACCTCCTTATCAGTCTTGCCCTGATAATAAATAGGATTTCCGCCGGCCTTCCAGCTTATCTTGTTGCCATCCTGGGTAAATTCTTCGTCACCCTTAACATTCTCAATATCCGTAAGTGTGCTGACATCTTCGATGACATCTGCATGATCCTTATTCTTAAGCCACTCACTTACGATAACATTTTCAGCCTTACCGCTTGCATCGGAAATAACATAGATGGTCTCATCCTTGTCAGCATCAATTGTGTCGCCGGTCTTGATCAGGCCCTTGACCATTGTTCCGAGATCACCTTCATCGGCTTCCTTATCATCTTCATTTGTATTTATCGTTTCTTCAACAGCTTCTTCTACAGGAGCATTTGCCTCAACCTTATCGGTCTTTACGCTGGTCTTTCCACAGCCTGCAAGTCCGAGCATCATTGCAAATACTATAGCAAGTGAAACAACTCTCTTCTTTCTCATTTTGATCTCCTTTCAACCATTACACCATCTGACCGTTATCTCTGTCGGAGTAACCCGAAACCATGTCGTTAACTTCTCTTGACATTGCATTAACATCATAGCTCTGTGCCGCTTCAGCTGCAGCGACCTGATCACCACCGGATATAGCCTGTCCGGCTGCTACCTCCGCAGCCTTGCAGCCTTTAAAGCTCAGCGAAGTTGCAGAAATAAATCCATTGAACAATCTCAGGAATGCCGGAAGTATAAATATAACAACAAGCATACTTATGATTGCACCTCTTGCCATGAGCTTACAGAGTGAACTGATCATATCTATATTTGAATACATGCCTACACCAAAGGTTGCTGCGAAGAAGGTAAGTGCGCTGACAATTATCGAATTGATCGAGCCTCTCAGTGCCTCAGCAGCCGCCTCCTTACCAGAAAGTCCGGCAAGCCTTGCATCTTTGAATTTATTTGACATGAGTATTCCGTAATCGACTGTTGAACCAAGCTGTATGGTACCGATAACTATCGATGCTACGAACGGAAGCACCGTTCCTGTGTAATATGGAATACCGAGGTTTATAAATATCGCAAATTCAATAGCACATACAAGCACTATAGGAACTGAAATCGATTTAAATACGAAGAGTATGATGATTGCAACCAGTCCGATCGATACTGCATTAACCCTGTTAAAATCCTTATCGGTTATCTCGATCAGATCCTTGGTACAAGGTGCCTCGCCTATCAGCATGCCCTTATCATCGTATTTCTTAATAATATCTATGATCTCAGCACACTGGTCGTTAACCTCATCGGATGCCACCTGATACTCCGACATGATAAGGAGCATCTCGTATTCTCCGTTATCAAATATCTTTCTGAGTCTTTCAGGCATCACCTCTCCCGGTATGCTCGGTCCGATCACCGACTCCATTCCGAGTACAGCCTTAACTCCGTCAACCGCTTCGATCTCGCTCATGATCTCATTTACATCTCTCGAACTGAGATTACTGTCAAGAAGAAGCATATGTGTTGAGTTCATATTGAATTTTTCCTGAAGCTTCTCATTTGCTTTAATGCTGGCCAGGCTCTTCGGAAGAGAACTGTCGAGGTTATAATAAACCTTTGTATTCTTGTATCCGATAAATGCCGGAACCAGAAGTGCTGCAAAGATTATCAGGAATATCCATGATCTTTTAACAACCACACCGCAGAACTTATCAAGCTTCGGGATCAGCGGTTTATGTGAGGTCTTCGTTATTGCCTTATCAAATGTAAGGATCATTGAAGGAAGTATGGTAACACAGCTTATAACGCCAAGTACAACACCCTTGGCCATAACAACACCGAGGTCTAGGCCGAGTGTAAAGCTCATGAAGCAGAGTGCCACGAAACCGGCAACCGTTGTGATCGAGCTTCCTACTACAGATGAAAGGGTCTTGCCAATGGCATCTGCCATCGCACTGTTCTTGTCGTCCGGATATTTCTTCTTCTCATCACAGTAGCTGTGCCACAGGAAGATTGAATAATCCATTGTAACCGCAAGCTGAAGAACCGCTGCAAGTGCCTGTGTAACATATGATATCTCGCCCTGAATGATATTTGATCCGAGATTATATATGATAGCCATTCCTATACTTAAAAGGAAAAATACAGGTATAAGGAAGGAATCCATCGTAAGTCCGAGAACGATCAGTGAAAGCACAACTGCGATAGCTACGTATTTCGGAATCTGATCATCCGACAGAAGCTTTGTATCGGTAACCATCGCTGACATTCCGCTGATGTAAACCTGTTCATCTGTCAGCTTTCTGATCTCCTGAATTGCATCCATCGTCTCATCCGATGACATGGTAGAGGAGAATAATACCGCCATAAGTGTATCTTCACCATTTCTGAAAGCCTTGTACAGTTCCTCCGGGATCAGCTCTTCCGGAATCGAGATATCCAGCAGAGTGTCATACCAGATAACTGATTTAACATTCTCAACCTGTTCTATCTTAGATTTAAGTTCAACTATATCCTTGTCCTTCATGCCCTCGACGACTACCAGGGAGAAGGCTCCCGTTCCGAAATCCTCTGCCAGTATCTTCTGACCCTTCATGGTCTCGATATCATCTGGAAGATACGTCAGAACATCATAATTGATCCTTGTTTTAAAATACCCTGCCGCTGACGGCACAAGAAGGATCAATGAAATGATTAGTATCGGAATCCTTAGTTTTACAACCGCCTTTCCAAACCTGCTCATTTTTAACTTACCTCCGTTTGTTTGTTCGCTCATAGAATAAGCCCGCAAATCTCTTTTGTAATCATACAAATTACGACATTTGTCTAACTTTAGGACAGCTGTCTAAAAATGTACCCAGAGGGACGTTGGGAGGTATCTGTCCATGTACGCAAGCGTACAGCCAGCCGTTCCTGCTCATGTCACATACTTCGCATGTGCATGACTCGTTCAGTACGTAAAAGAAGAACACTGCCGATATAATATCAACAGTGTTCTTCTTTAATTATATTATCGGAACATCCGATTATGGACTTGTATAGTTAAGCGGATCGACTCTTTCGCCATCAACTATTACTTCATAATGAAGATGAGGTCCTGAGGCATATCCTGTCATGCCCGAATAAGCAATAACCTGACCTCTTGAAACGTAATCTCCGTTTCCTACAGCAAAATCCGAAAGGTGCTGATAGAGAGTACTGATCCCCTCGCCATGATAAACTATGATATAGTAGCCTCTTGCTACATTATAACCCGTAGCCGTTACAGTTCCGCATTCGGAAGCAACAATTGAGCTGTACATATCACATCCGATATCAATTGCCTGATGATAGGTGGAAGCACCTGCTACAGGGGCTGAACGTCCACCATAGTAAGATGAGATATATGAGCTTGACGGACATGGCCAGAGAAGCGCTCCGCCTGTATAATACGGATGATCATCATCGTCGTCATCGTAGTCATCATCATCGTCATCGTAATCATCATCTCTTTCCGCATCCGAGTCACTTGCTGTTTCCTCTTCTTCGCGGCGTCTTCTTTCCTCTTCCTCCTGACGTCTGCGTTCCTCTTCTTCACGGCGTCTCTGTTCAGCTTCTTCTCGTCTTCTCTGCTCTTCCTGTCTTCTGGCTTCCTCTGCAGCCGCAGCTGCTTCTGTTATCTGAAGTATCTGAGCATCAAAGGCTTCCGTTTCTGCTTCGAGATCTGATATCTCACCTTCGGTCTCATTTATCTGAACATTATATGATGCAAGCAGTTCTCTCTTACCGTCAACCATTACCTGAAGTGCTTCCTGCTCATTCTTTGCTTCGCCTGTAAGCTCTTCAACCTTAACAAGATTCCTGTTAAGAAGCTCTTTGTAGGTTTCAATACTTCCTCTGATCTGGCAGAGTCTGTCGAGCTGGTTCTGATCGTAGGATGATATCTGTGAAGAATACTCGGACTCATTCAGCATGTTCTTGAAATCGTCAACATTCATGAGTGCGTCGATGTAGGCAGTATCGCCATTCTCGTATGCATACTGAATACGCTCTTTCATATTATTATACTGAAGCTGTTCCTCATAATAGGCATTCTGAATCCTGAGCTGGGTTACCGCTATTTCAGTCTGTATAGCTGTCTTCTGATCATTAAGATCACTGATCTTCTCAGTATATTCACCTATCTGTGTATCAAGCTCGGTAACAACCTCGGAAACCTGATTTCTGTTATCCTCAAGTCCGGAGAGCTTGTCCTTCGCACTGTTTATCTTCTCTTCAGCTTCCTTCTTCTTCTGCTCAAGTTCCTCTATGGAATCCTGATATTCATCTGCAGAGACCTTATTTATTCCGCCTGAAGCCGATGCAAATACCATGACTCCCATCATGACCATTGCAACCGCGCGCAATCTTATCTTTTTTATCATTCTGACCTCCCAAAATATAAGGCAGTATTCTGTAACCACCGAAAAAACGCTTCCGATTTTTCTCTATTTTCTGCCGAAATTCAGCCATTTATATATTTTCAATGATAAAAGTATATATTATTGATCGGATTATGTAAAGTAGATTAAATTAATATTTTATTAATTCTGTTACAAAAGTATTACATTGTTAACTCAAACTTAAAAATATTAAACTCATCCCCGTTTTCAGACCGCTCTGATTCCACACTGAGCCTGCCTTTATGAAGTTCAGCAATCTGAACTGCAATGGAAAGTCCGAGTCCATAACCTGAAACTGCCTCTCTTGACTCATCAGCCCTGTAAAATCTGTCAAATACATGCGCCTTCTCCTCTTCCGTAAGAGCCTTACCGGAATTCTTCACAGAAAGAACTGCCTTTTTATCAGTCTTCTTTAATGAAACACTTATCTCCGACTTTTCAAAGCTGTATTTGATCGCATTATCTATCAGAATGTCCAGAAGCTGCTTCAGCTTATCCCGGTTTCCTCTGACACTGATATCCTCGGAAATATCATCCATAATGCTTCTTCCCGCATCAAATGCCACAGGATCCCACGACAGAAGATCGTCTGCCACCAGACCGCTGAGATTGACCTCCTCCATGGCCGGCCTGTTCTCTGCGCTGTCGCCTCTGGCAAGATCGACAAGCTCCTGAACAAGCTCCTTCATCCTTGCGGATTCCGCCTTGATATTGTCCAGCCTTCTTTTATTCTTACCATCCATATTCTCTGACTTTATGACCATATCCGTATTTGATATGATAACAGCCAGCGGAGTTTTAAGCTCATGTGATGCATCTGCAACGAACCTTTTCTGATTGACCATAGCCCTTTCAACCGGTTTAACAGCCCATCTTGATATAAACAGACTGACAACAAGCATTACAACCGTTACAGCAAGACTTATCCATAGAGATTTCTTAAGCTGATTACTGAGCAGACTCATCGATGTGGAAATATCAGCAAAAGCCATCACAGTTTCTCCGTTATCAAGAGTTTTTTTCATGAATCTTATCTTATAATCATCAAGCACTCCCTTGCTGCCGCCCTTATTCTCGGCAGCCTCCACCAGAGTATCCGCATCCTCATTTTCTATAAAGAAGATATCGTTTCTCATGACTTCTATCGATCCGTCATCACTGAGAATAACGCACATTACAGGAGTCGTGGAAATACCATCCATGGAATCTCTGTCCCTGAAATCCGGGAAATAGTCCCTATTCTCTCCATCACCTTCAGATGGTTTCCTGTCGTCACGTCCTCCACCGTTTCCGTCGCGGCCACTATCAGGATTCTGATTCCCGCCATTTTCACCTGACTCACTTCCGTCAGGTATACTTGTTCCATCAGGAAGATTTGTTCCATCAGGAAGATTCATTCCGTCAGGCGGATTCGTTCCGTCAGGTGGATTGATCCCATCAGGAAGACCGCCTCCGTTCGGATCAACAAAATCATCCGGATTAAATCCTCCGTTATTCTGCCTTCCTACACGCTCTATAGCCATTCTGAGAGCATTCTCGCTCTGTTCATCCATGGTTCTCTTGTTTGAGATATATTGCACAGTAAAGACAACAGCAAGAAATGCCACAACGATCAACATCATTATGGCACAGAATTTTATACGCAGCCTGTGGATTATCTTCAGATCTCCGGCTGCGGCATATTTATTTTTATCTTTCTTTTGAGTACTGTCTGTCATATTATCAATTATCCGATTTTAACTTCAGTCGAATTATCCCATCTCAGGTATATATCAGTTCTTATCATTAATTTCTCTCAGTCAATGGTTTAATAATTCATGAACAATAATACTTTAATCTGCCATAATACTGCCGATTAGAGAAAACCGAATTATGAATCCTCCAGATGGTAGCCCACCATCCTGACCGCCTTTATTGAAACCCTGGACTTCAGCGAATTGAGTTTCTTTCTGAGGAAGGAAATATACGCCTCAACATTATTATCGCCCGCATCCGAGTCATATCCCCAGATTTTATTTATGATGGTTTCCTTGGAGATGATCGTCTTGCCATTGATCATCAGATAACGCATAAGATCAAACTCCTTGGCATTGAGCTTTATCTCCTTGCCCTTACAGCTGAGTGTATTGGAAGACGTATGAAGTATGATGTCCCCAAAGCTCACATCATCCGGAACTATATCAGCCTTTCTTCTCATTATCGCATGCAGCGTCGCGATCAGCTCTTCATTCTCAAACGGCTTTGTCAGGTAATAATCAGCCCCGAGATTAAGACCATTCACCCTGTCGCCGAGTTCGGTCTTGGCCGTCAGCATAAGTACAGGAGTAGATACACCCTCCTCACGGATCTTTTTCAGTATCTCAAAACCATTCATCTTCGGAAGCATCACGTCAAGCACGATAGCATCATATATACCCGAGGCAGCGTTATAATAGCCATCCTCACCATCATTTGAAACATCAACAGTTTCTCCGCTCTCACTTATTATATCGGCTATAGTCTCCGCCAGCCTCTTTTCATCTTCTACAACAAGTATTCTCATATATCTTCTCCGTTATCATCACATCAACTGCCATCATAGTGATCGGAACTCCCGGACTGTCTAATTCTGTCCGCCGGTATTTTTCATAACGTATGCAAATATACCCTTAGGTTCCTTCCCTTTACGCTTTGCCACGAAGGAGTAAGGGAATTTTGCTATTTTTGAGTTATAGGCATTTACAGCCTTGTTGTGCCTGGTCGAATTGGTAATAACCTCTATTCTGAGTGCTTCGAGCTCCTCATCATATTTCTTAAGATCTGCAAGATCAGCCTCATCAGTCACTGATGTTCTGTCAGCATTCTTAAGCTTTTCAACCTTTGTACAGTAATCCGAAAACTTCATTATCTGCATGGTAACCGGCATTCCCAGACCAAGCTCCTGCGGATCCTTGATCTCTGAGGTATCAATGTTATATTTTTCAAGGACCGTCGCTGCCTTCTTAAGCCTGTGCTGCATATCCCAAAGATATGTATCAACGGTAGATGCTTCTTTTCTGTAAGCATTCTCAACCTTGTCCACACCACACACACCTATTATATAAATGATCAAAAATATAATAACACACAGACACGCTATGCCGATTATTGTCCCCATCAGATTTCCTCCCGTTTTCGATAAACTGCAATTCTTCGTCCATGCCTTCAAAGCATCGGATAAATTATATTTTAACATGAAGAATCATTATTTTAAATATATTTTTTGCCCAACTTCACTTATTTGTTCCCTTTATTTAGCATGTTCTCTGTGATATATTCTATATGCAGCGGGATGATATGGTTATTATTCTGTTTACCCCTGCAAAGAAAGGACAGTACCATGGCAGAATCAATTCTCACAAAACAGGCAATTGCACACAGTTTAAAGGAATTATCGCCGGATAAGGCGTTCGACAAGATTTCTGTCGGTGAGATTGCAGAGGCTGCGAAGCTTAACAGACAGACCTTTTACTACCACTTTTCTGACAAATATGCCCTGCTTAAATGGATCTACATGAACGACCTTCTGCTTCCAAATATGAGTGACCTGTCCTTTGATAACTGGGACAAAAAGTTCCTCTCAGTCATGGAGACCATGGTCAGCGACAAGCCGTTTTATACAAATACCATCAGGCATGCCGAGGATTATATCAAACAGTATATGCTGGAAAATGCAGAATCTATTTTCGGTCGGGCCATAGACCAGATAGATCAGAGAGGCAAGGTTTCCTCCGAAGAAAGAGTCTTCATATCACGTTTTTTCTCTCACGGACTATGCGGAATGATAATTGAATGGGTCATGAACGGTATGACCACCGACCCGAAAACCATCACAAAATACATGAAAAATATGCTTATCAGCTGTGAAAATGCAGCCTACAGATACAAAAAAGGTGAGCTGGACATCTAAGTCCCGCTCACCTTTTTGATATTTTATCAATCCATCAGTGCATATATGATGTTATGCAATGTGAACACGTCTCTCAGTCAAAATCCTTCTCAATGAATTCCTCATATGGTACAGGCTTTGAAAAATAATACCCCTGAAGACAGCTCACATTATATTTAATTATCTCATTGATCATCTCTTTGGTCTCTACGCCTTCTACACAGACCTCTGCATTAAAGGCCGCCGCAAGATCGGCAACATTTCTGACCGTCGCGCGATCCATCTCGCTTGATTCGATATTCATAACGTATTCACGTTCTATCTTGATCACGTCAACAGGAACCTCTCTGAGGATTCCCAGTGTTGAGAAGCCTGTTCCGAAATCATCCAAAGCGATCTTGATACCGAAATTTCTGAAGATAGTGATTATATCAAAGAGAAGATGCATATCAATAAGTCTGCATCTCTCGGTTATCTCAAGACACAGGTGATCTGCCGGAAAGCCCGTTTCTTCAAGCAGCGAAGAAACCTCTTCAACAAAGCCCTCCTTCTCAAGCTGTGCATAAGACAGATTGACGTTCATTACCAGGTCCGGATATTTTTCCATAAACTTTATGCCATCCGTCATCGCCTGCTTTAATATCCATTTGCCAACAATCGGAAATACAGCGTCCTGCTCAAGATAAGGTATGAATTCCATCGGTGAAACAACGCCATACCTGTCATCCTTCCACCTTATAAGAGCCTCCATTCCTTCCAGCTTTAAGGTTTTAGCGTTCATGATTGGCTGATAGCAGAGGTAGAAGCCCTTGCACTCCTCATTCACGCTGTTCCTTATATGATCAAGCTTCTCAATAGTTTTTCTTCCGTCATCATTAAGCGCATCAACGAAGGTATAGAGATCTCCGAGATGATCATTCTTTGAACGGTAATATGCATATTTCAGACATGAATATACAGTCTTGTCACTGATCTCAAAATCATTCACCAGAACATTTCCTGCATTTATCGAAAGATTTATCCTGTTTTCATCTACGAAGAACCTGCTGTTAACAGTCTTCTTGAGTTCTCTGTATCTTTTTTCAATCTCCTCCTGAGAAAGAGTGTGAGTGATCACCGCAAATTTGGTTCCGTCCATACGATAGATAGAGCCCACATTTGCAAACTTAGCCTGCAGAAGTCTGGCAAAGGTCTGAAGGATACGATTACCATAGGAATATCCATAAATATCATTAAACGCAGAAAAATTACTGATACCGATCTGAATGATATTTCCCTCATCCTTACGCCAGAACATGGTTCTGAGATCTTCAAAGAAGCCATACAGACTCCTGAGCCCCGTATTGTTATCAATATAGCTCATCAGACCATGGTTCTTTATGGCTCCGCCAAAATAAAGCGGTTCACCATTCCGATCCTTCATAACGACACCGCGGCAGGTACATACAGCATAGCTTCCGTCAACAGCTCTTGCTCTGTACTGCATATCATGTCCCTGATCTTCTCCGCTAAAAATCCTGTCAATACTATTTATATATTCATCCCTGTCTTCGGGATGGATGTGTCCTATCCAGATGTCTCCCGCATTCTCCATGTATTCTCCAGGAAGTCCAAAATACTCAACCGCACTCTTGGACCATCTCGAGTAATCATGCTTCATATTGCAGAGAAAAACATACGCCCCCTCTGCAACTATCGAAAACGCAGAAAAGAGTTCATCCAATCTTCTTTTTTCTTCCTCATTCATATGTAACCCCTCCACTCATGACAAAGAAAAAGCAACCCCACAGATACATAGTCAATTATACCTTATTTTCACGTTTTTGAAAATATTATATAATAAAAAATGAACCTTTTTTCAGTTAATGAAAATATATAGTGAAGCGGTCAGATAATGACCGGTTGAAAACATGATATGGAGCCCTGTAAAGAGTATCCCTTATCATAAAAACGATATCGTTAATGGTGCCAAAATGAAATCAGACAGTATTGAAAGGTATATAACTGAATACGGAAGAGATATTTATTCCTTCTGTATGTATACGACGCGAAACAAGGATGATGCTGACGACCTGTATCAGCAGACCTTCCTCATTGCATATGAGAAGGATGAGATCGATGAAGGAAAGAATCCCAAAGCCTATCTCATCACCATCGCCGCAAATATATGGAACAACCATATACGCAAGAAGGCCTGGCGCAGGAAAAGCGCGGATGTTATATATCTTGAGGATAACGATTTCGAACGTTTGAAGGATGATGCAAGATCGGTCGAGGAGGAAGTCGTAAGCAGCGACGAAGAAGAGGCCGTGCGAAGAGTCGTAAGAAATCTTCCCGAAAAACAGCGCATCGTCATCCTGATGTACTATATGGAAGAAATCCCCATAAAGGATATTGCCTCAGCCCTCGGAATTCCCGAAGGAACCGTTAAAAGCAGGCTGAATAAGGCTAAAGAAATACTGAAGGAGAGGTTGGAACATGGAGAACGAAAAAGTTGATCATATTATAAACAATGCCCTTAAGCCCTCATTTGAACCTGATGCAGCACTGAATGCCGGCATAATGGATGAGATCCGTAAGCGCGAGGAAGCGCAGAGCAAAAGTTTGGCGGACGATATCCATAAGCATAAAGCGATAAAACAATCCGGAGGACGGAATATCTCACACAGCTTTATGAAGGCAGCAGCTTTGGTGCTGGTACTTATATCCGTCGGAACCGCAGGCGTATATGCAGCAAACAAGCTGCTGAATAAAACCCGGGTAAGCGAGCACGGGATATCCACCGGAGGTGATTATCTTAAGGATGAGGATCTTGCCTCAACCCTTGAAGACGCAGTAACAGAGACCCTCGGCAAGGAAGAACCATCCGCAGACGACAAATGGCTCTCTAAGGAAACCGTAATGGTATCCGGCGTCTATAAAAATGTATATTTCACCTACCCTGATTATCAGACTCTGACAGGTGATACCGGATTTGCCAACAATTTCCGTGAAATCCCCGGCACAAACACCTGTGCAGCTTATGTGATAACAGATCTCGGTGATGATACGACAGAATACAGCATGAGTGCAGAGTTCATTACTGAAAGCGGCGGTTCGATCAGCTTCAACATGAGCTATATCAAGGGAAATATCGCAGATGACGCCTCATACGGAGTTATGCTGAACGGAACCTCTAACGTAAGAGAATATACAACCTCGTCAGGACTCGAGTTTACTCTTGCAGATGATGAAGTCAGCACGGACGGTGATACCATGATAAGGACCACAACACTTCTTGCATATGATGATTACCGTGGAGAGATTCATTTCACCGGTATGACTGATGAAGAAATACAGGAAGTACTGGAGCTTATAGTGATTGATAATTAATAGAATAAAGGAGATAGAGATGAAAAACAGATTTTTAATAAGATTCCTGGCCTCTCTGCTTATGCTGGTTACAGTATTTTGTATTGCAAAGCCATGCGAAGTTAAGGCAGCGGGCACCGGAAACAGCAAATTTACGATTTCCATATCAGAAGGTGCACTTATCAAGGGCGGAAGCAAAACCATTCAGCTTAACCCTGAAACCACCGAAGTCAAAAGCTATTCATCAAGCGACAACACGATTGTCAGAGTAAATTCCAAAGGTCAGATAACAGCATTAAAGAGCGGAACCGCAACGATCACTGTTACCTCCAAAACCGGATATACTGCAACCCTGAAGATCAAGGTTATGTCCGCTAACAGTGACATGGTCATAAATAAAACCATAAACGGCAAGAAAGCCCTCTGGCGGTTAAAGGACGGCAAGGTTTATAAGAAGACCGGCTTTTCCACAGACGGAATAAAATGGTATTACTGCGAAAACGGGCAGGTTTCCACTAAAACAAGCATAATCCATTCAAACGGCAAGACCTACAGGGTTTCAAAAGGGCGAGTACTGAAAAGTGTCAAGGGAAACGTGGACGCCTTTTATTCTCAGAGCTTCAGTCTCAAAATCGGCGGAAAGGTCAAGAAGATAGAACGTCCCGGAATAAGCATCTCTCTCACCAGACAGTATTCCGCTACCAAATGGGTGGACGGTCTCATTACAATTGATGGTACTGATCACTGTTTTGGTCTTGAATATAATAACGGAAAATACGAGGTTACCTACCTGGAGCCTATCGATGAGGTAAATATAACCTTCGTCAAGAAAAATGGCAGCGACTTCTATCTGAAGCTCACCAAAAAAGGCGCTCCTAAGAAAGCATTTAAGGTTAGCGGCAAGGCTTCCGATCACTATGTTACCAAGGATTTTGAATACCTTGAATCCGACAACCTGATAATTTTCATGCCAAAGGGTATTCACTTCGACGGCAATGTATTGAATCGGCTCGAAGAATATGTCTCCAAAGTTGAAAAAGCCACCGGTCTGAAGAGAAAGGCTCATAAGTCCAGCTATTATAACAGGCAGTGTGTATTTAAAACCTTCTTCGGAACTGACATTTTCAGCGATATTGATCCTGATTCGAAAAAGATACACGTACTGATCGATGCCAAGGATGATTACAGTCCGGAGTGCAGCGCTGACTACACCGGCAATGATTATAATTACCTTATAATTCACGAATACGATCTGGACGTAAATAACAAAGACTACTTCTTCTCAACCTTTATCCATGAATATACCCACTATGTTCATCTGACCAATTATGCCTGCGTATCAAATATCATCAACGAAGGATATGCCGCATATATAGAGGAAAAGGTTGCGAACGGATATATGAAGCTGGATGACAACAGCCTTTATCAGGAAAGATTTTACGGCTACCTCATCAAAAAAGGAAGCATAACGGCCAATAACGCAGAAAAGCTGTTCATCAAGGATTATTCGAATCAGAGAACCATTTCCTACAGATACGGCTGCTATTTAACAAAGTATCTTATAGATACCTACGGCGATAAAACCTATAGAGCCTTTCTAAAAAAATGTACAACTGAACTTGAGAAAAAGCAGAAGAAGGACTCTTCCGTAGAAGTACTGTCCGGTGAGGAGCTGTCAAAGCTTCTTAAATCTGAATTTTCCAAAACAGTCTTCAAAGACTTTGCCGGCTGGCTGGCAAAACATCCGGAATATACAACAACCGATAGTTATTAATTCATATTCACTAAGCGATAACTAAAGCAGGGCGCCGTAAGGCGCCCTGTTTCAATGCCAAATAATTCAATACCAGACCTAGCTCTGTTCATTTACAAGGCTGATTATATAATCTGCCTTTTCATCACTTATATCAAACATATCAACCAAACTATCTTTAAGTTCCGAATCAGACACACCCTTTGAAGACAGCTTCGACGCATATTTAATGTATGCCTGATCAAGGCCTTCCTCGTGACCTTCTGCTCGACCTTCTGCTCGACCTTCTGCTCGACCTTCTGCTCGACCTTCTGCTCGACCTTCTTCAAGTCCGACTGCCCGTCCTTCTGCTCGACCCGCTTCAAGTCCTTCTTCCTTCCACTGCTCGTGCCAGGCCTCTTTTTCCATTTCCCATTCCTGCTCGTAGGTCATGATTTTGTTCCTCCATTCTCTATCATTGCGAAGTCCATCAATAACCGTTTCAATCTCTTCTGTATATTCATCCTTTGGTTCACCGGTCTCGATATAATCCAGGAACACCTTAAGCGGAAGCGGAATATCATCCGCGGTTCCCACAGTATTAAGAATTATCTTCTGTGTTCCATCCCCATAGGATAGTTCAGGAATATCAACACATCTGTTCTCAAATGTGTAAATATGTCTCCCTAACCCATACATATCAAACCTGCAAATAAAGATTATCACATTCCTCTTTAACTTGGTATACGGATCACCCTTATCAAGCATATCCTTGTCCATCATCACCTGATAATACCTTCCCCTTTTAGGAAGGTACGAAAAGAAATCATTCTGCATCTCAACATTGATCACCTCATCATTGTCTTTGCAATAAACATCCAGCCTTATTCCTTTCGAATAGAACGACAGATCTATTGTTTTTTCAACCTCAGGTAAATCAATATCAGCTATCGGCCTGTTAAGTATCCTTTCAAGGCACTTACGACACAGCTCTTTCTTTCTCATGATTATACCAAATACAGTTTTATTCCTCAGTGTTATTTCTTTTGAATAATAATCGCTTTGCATATTTAACCTCCGTCTCTAAATATATTTGTGCGCCTCTCCAAGTGCTATATCAGATACCGAAGATTATTATTTATTCAGTTATATCTACCTCCTTTGCAATATCAAAAAACGCTTATGTTTATATTATTATAATCATCATACAGCCGTCGACATAGTTCTGTCAAAATGAAAATAGTGGTTGCCTGTTTGACTATTTCCAAATACTTCTAACTCTCTGATTTTCTTTTTCTAATCTACGCTGCTGTTCAGCATCTCAAACCCATTCTGAATCGATTTTTCCTGAAAATATCTCCAGTCGAATTTACGAATAAAATCATTGACTCTGTCATCAGAGCTATCAAAGCCCGCTTCTTGTAATACATTTCTGATATCTGCTCTTGTCCACTTAATGGTACATACTGTATCTCTTTCAAGCATCTCAAGCACAACCTCAAGATCTGCCGGCAGCCAGTCAACTGCATAAGGAAGCTTTGAATCAATTTCTACCCATTTCGCTGCCTCGTGCTCCAACAGTTTCAAATCTCCTTCGACAATATCGCACCAGAAAACATGCATCGTGATATGAAATGCTGGATAATCAGTATCAACCGTTTTGATCAAGTCTCCGACTCTTATCTCCGTATCCAGTTCTTCCTTAATCTCTCTTACAAGAGCCGACTTCGGATCCTCCCCCGGTTCCATCTTACCGCCCGGAAACTCCCATCTGTCCTTGAAATCTCCATATCCACGCTGGGTTGCAAAAATCTTATTGCCATGTCGTATGACGGCTGCAACCACCTCAATTGCCTTAATAACGCTTCCATCCTCTTTGATATGGATACACTTTCCTTTATCGATTCCATTTTCAGCGATCCATTTTTCGGAAACCTCAATACTTGTTCCATTTTCAAGCTTCAGTACTGCATGTGCACCATCTGAGTGCTCCTCGCAGCCAAAATCTGCTTCTGTAATGTCAATAACCTTGTGTAAATTCATCTTCTGTCTCCACATATTTCTATAAAATCATCCTAAATCACGCCAAAAGTGACATTTTTTTCATATTAGGCATGGTTCAACCACTGATTATCCTTTAACAATATACTGATAAATATCCTCTCTAACGGGAGTATCAAGCTTCCATTCAATCTCAACCGCCGGTTTATCTGTATTAGCCATAATGATTTCTGTGGCATTACCTGTAGCAGTCATATGACCAAGATAATAGAACTCCTTGGATATCTTATCGTCTTTATTTTTTCTAACGAAGAGTTCTACATTTATACCTTTTTCCTTTGCATGAAGGAAGTTTTGTACATCCGGTGATTTTAAATATCTTGGTTGTTTTGAAATTGCAATCAAAGAGTCTCTTGATAAAAAACGATCCTCATATTTTATTGAATCATTTATCTCATCAGATTTATCATAATTAATAAACACCGGGTACGTTAATGTTTTTTCATCAAGCTTATATCCACCTATATTTTGTGAGACAACATTGATTTCCCAGTTTAGCAGCCTGCATACATCCTCATAAGTGTATTTCTGATACAGCACAAGCTCGGTATTCTTATAATTCTGTGCATAATCTCTCTCATAACGATATCTGCCGAACTCCAGAAGTTCACGGACTATATCACAGAAATCATCATTATCGAGGCACTTCCGAAATTCCTTTGCAACAATATAATCGCTCTTATCGTCTTTTTCAATGAAAATACAGTTATCGTAGGTTTTCTTTCCCGAGCCGGAAGGAAATTCATTCGTCAGAACATTGACAACGCTTCTTAAAGCCTTATCCGGACAATCCTTATTATATTTATCCTTAAGACCTTTTCGAAGTTTTTCAACAAGACCATCCTTCGCAACAAGCGCATGAGCAAGCATCTCAATCTCATGAATCCTCTTGCCGCTCGCAAGCTTCTTGGATATGAATTCTACTATCTTTTCCTCATTTTCAGAAAGCCTTATCTTATAATCTTTCTCGTATTTTACAAGGAATTTGTAATACGACCCGAGTGAATTATTATCAAATATCCTCAGGACATCCATCTCACCATATTTATCAAAATCCATGAGCCTCGGAATCCTGCCAAGCTTGTATTTCAGGTTCTTATAATTCTCTCTGATAAGCTTGATATCACTGAAGTTAGCGGTATCGATTGCAGCATAAATCTTTTTCTTAGATATCTCATCAAAATGTATCGTTGAGATGCCCGGAATAACCTTCTCACCCTCAGTTACATATCGACGAATATTATCCTTATTATATGTCCTGTCGCCTGAAAGTGCGATCGGAATCATAAAGTTATTCTTATAATTTGCGATAAAATCCAGCACTACGACAAAATCCTTATCATCTGATCTTCTGAGACCACGCCCCAGCTGCTGGACAAAAACTATCGGCGACTCAGTCGGTCTGAGCATCACAACCTGATTGATCTCAGGAATATCCACACCTTCGTTGAAAATATCAACCGTAAAGATGTAATCAAGATAATCTGCCTGTCCGCCATCCTTCTCATGACAAACTGTATCGCCTGCTGACGATTTCAACTCCATGCGGTTGCGCAGTATATCCTCCGGAACATCCTTCGTGAGAAGTTCTATCGCCTCTTCCCTTTTCTCCTGACTGTCAGCACCGGTAAGCGCTGTTGTTTTATATCCTCTTTCGTTGAATATCTCACTCAGTCTTTCTGCTTCTTTTCTCGAACTGCAGAACACAAGCCCCTTTACTCTGTCTCCGGAATAGCCGTAAAACCTCATCTGCTTGATGATATAATCAACACGTTTGTCCGAAACAAGATAATTAAAATTGCGAAGTCCGGTTCCTTCATCAATAACCTCGCCATCTATTTCCATATCAGTTATTCCAAAATAATGAAACGGACAGAGGAGATTCTCTTCCATAGCCTGCTGAAGCCTTATCTCAAGAGCAATATTATGATCAAATGCAGCAAACACATCATAATCATCGGTTCTTTCCGGTGACGCTGTCATTCCCAGCCAGAATTCCGGCTCGAAGTAATCCATTATCTTCTGATAGCTCATAGCTCCTACTCTATGTGCTTCATCAACAATTATTGTCTGGAAGCTGTCCTTCGGGAACCTGGTCATAACCTCTTCCTTCGACATCATCTGCATGGTCGCAAAGAGAAAATCCGCCTCCATATCCTTACTGTTGCCGGAAAGCAGTCCAAATCTCCTTGTCCTGCCAAATACATTCTTATAAGATTTCATCGCCTGCCTGGCAATCTGCTCCCTGTGAACAAGAAATAACACTCTCCTGTTACCTGCCATTGCATCACGTACTCCAAACGCAGAAGCGTAGGTTTTTCCGGTTGCCGTGGCACTTACAAGGAGCGCCTTATTCTCTCCGTTTTCAACAAGACCTCTGAGGTTGTTAATAAAATCAACCTGCATGGAATTTGGACGGAGATTATACTGTTCGAGTGATACAGGAGCTTTGCCTGCTGACCTTTCTTCTTTGAGGCCGTCTTCTGCTTCTTCAAGCTCCTTTTCTAACAAATCCTTTGCATACTGAAGTGCGATCTTCTTCTGCTTCTTGATAACATCAAAGCGGGTACGATAGCTCTCAATACATTTTTCATATGAATCCGTATGCTCTCTGTCGTTCCACATTTTTACAAATTCAGATGAAATATTCTTATACATCTCACCTTCTTCGGTTGAAACAAGCTTTGTATTCCATTCCTTATTTACAGCGAGCGCCCTTTCGGTCATATTTGCACTGCCTATTATGAAGGTATAGGTTTCATCCTTTTTGAAGATGTATCCTTTGGTATGAAATCCTATATTTTCAGAAGCCTGTACATGATACATACGAAGCTTTATATTACTGAATTCCGCAAGCTTATCAAGTGCTTTAGGATCGGTGAAGGTGTTATAATCCGTAGTCAGAATACGTCCCGGAACGCCCCTTTCTTCAAGGTCCTTTAGAGCCGGAAGAAGAGGTTCAATCCCGCCAAGCGTAATAAAGGCAACACTAAAAGTAAAGGAGTCGCAACTACTGAGCTCACGCTCGATAGATGTCAGCACCTTTACACCATTTTTATGATCATTTGATATAAATTCCGGTTTATATGCTAAATTGGACTTGTTTGCAGCATCGACAAATGCCGTTCTCGCTCCGGACAGGAATTCATCAATATGATTACCCATGTTACCCCTATCTCCATCATCAAAAAATATGGTTCCAGTATAGCACAGATCAGAAAAACATTAAAGATCACCTGAAATATCGAATAAAATATATTTCATAAATTTTGATCTGTTCAAGACGTATCCCCCGGAATTTTTTTATATAATAGGAACACAGTTTCTTATTATAAAAAATCAGAGCAACATACGCATATTATACATACATCACTCTGATGAAAAGATTCTATTTAATTTCCATTATACTGCTCACCTATAGGTGTGATAAACGAATAGTCCAAACCAAGCTTATGCGAAAACTTCTTGGCTGTCTTGGTATCCTTGGCATGTCCGTTTGTTCTGATGGCATTTGAAGCACTGGCACCGAGGTGAAGTTCTCCGACATCATCAACATATACATCCAGCTGATACGTATTCCACGTTGATCTGGCCTTTACTGTAATATTATTCTTAAAAACATATTCGTCGATACCGCTGCGTCGGATATAATCTCCGTCAGGTCCGCTCGGGAACCATCTGACCGAGCTTTCCTCGTTATCGGCAATTTTTTGAGCCGTCTCGTCACTGACATGAACAAGTCCGGCATCAATCATGGCAAGTGCAGTACTCTGATCCGAACACCTTATCTCATTGGTATCAACATACACCCAGCCTCTCTTATAACTCTCAGTTTCACCTGTTTCAGGATCTGTATAGTCAACAACCCTGCCCTGAAAATTACTTGGAAATGTATATACATTTAAAGCATCTCTGATCAAATGAGCATTATGCACATCAACGGCCACTCTTGATTTCTCCAAATATTGAATAACACTCATCGCTATAGAAACAGCAAGAATTGCCATTATCGCAATTACTATAATTAATTCAACCAACGAAAAACCTTTGTTATTATGCTTTGATCCGCATCTACCCATATGCTCCTCCTTTATTTTATAGTGAACAGCTCCTCGAATATCATAAACAATTCACATAATGTTCTTATTGTGTTTTCAGTTTGTTCACATTTCGTTCATATTATATATATAATCAATTCATATTTCAAGAACATCTTTAAGCATTTTTTGATAAAATATTCACAATCTTCTTTGTGCATTTTGCACATATATCTATTTTTATTCTTCTTTATCAGCACCGAACAGAATTACCTGTCGTCATTTACATATTCCATGCACACAACCACCCGAATCATAATCTACATCTTTTTGTAGATACTGACTCCGTCAGATTATCCTCTCGTGACTTCGTCACCCGGCTCATTATCTACATAAAGAAAGAGCGATATATAAAAATATACCGCTCTGAAAAATCATATTTATTAAAATGAATTCTTTAATATCTTGCCTTAACCTCATATTTCTGTGCAAGTCTCGGATCTTCATCCACATGAATGTATATACAGGTCAGTATTATTGCCGCAAACCACGCTATATTCATCCATATATTATCCATAGGCAGTGAATCCGTCAGATTTACGTCAGCTCCGTAAAGGCTGCCCGCCTCACTTGAAGCCGCTCCGATAGCAATAAATACCATCAGCCACGACAATGCGAAATATATGATCGGACGATACCATTTGGTACCAACCTTTTCCATATTTGCATTTTTCTTGAAGAGCAATGCAAGGCTGATCAATGATGCAAGGTTGAAAGCAATAACCACGATCATAAGTATTGAATAGATATTGTCAAATAAATACCAGAACAGACTTCCGAGTGTGATCATCAGAAGCAGCAGATCTGCAGCGATCATTCCGGTAAATCCAGCGGCGATCATCTCTGCGCCCAGGAACATACTCTTCTTTCTGTAGGTGTAAAGTGCAATCGGCAGCAGTACCGTACCGGCTACCGTGATCAGGTACATCACAAACATCGCAACGATCATGATACCGTTACTGAAATTACAGAAAATATTAACTCCGTCAAGCGCTGATACCGTCCTGAAGAAATTGATCAGATATACCACCCCGATTATCGACCACGCCATAGCAGCACCAAGCCCGAACGCATTAAGACCCTTAAGACTGCTTTCCATCCTGTTTGATGGCGTGCGGTCATCCACATTCCATGAAGTATTCCCTCCATAGCCGCCCGATGAAACACCATTCTGCATTGACGCAAAGCGACCTGCTCCGCCCGCCATGCCTCCGTTTCCTGATGGTCTGCCAAGCTGACCACCCGCAGCCGCTCCTGCGACAAATCCTCCCGCACCGCCGGCAGGTTCATCACCATATCTCATAGCAGGTCCGCCATGCTGATTAGCCGAGCTGCCGCCGTAACGACCTGCCGGAGTTGCTGAATAAGCATCACCTGTGCCTCCGAAATATCCCATCGGCGTCGGTATATCGTTCAGATCCTTTACCGAACGCTGCCCCGGAACCGTCGGCATTCCGTCATTTTTGATGGTAATATCAATATAGAGAGTATCCGGTGTAGGTACACCCTCAAGAGCAATGGTTGATCCGTTAAAAACCTTGACCCATTTAATCCTTTGACCATTCATTGAACTTCCGACATTACTGCCGAGGTCTCTGTAAACCCATCCATCCTGGCCTAAGAAAAATACACCATGCTTCTCCGCTATCCTGAAGTTTCTTATCACAATGTCACAATCCATCCCTCGGCCGACCGTAACTTCACTCTTCCCTTCCTCAAGATAGTCTTCAAGCGTGTAGGAATAGGTCTGCATTCCATACCTTATGTTTAATATAGTTTCGCGCTTCATTGTTCCCTCCGGGGTTATCCCAAAATAAATCCTTCGCCCACGATCATATATTATCATATATTTATCCATAAATCTTTAAACGAATATTAAAAAATCCAAAATCATTAAAATATCCGCCAAAAAAAACGAGGAATGCAAACCATGATCCGCACTCCTCGTTTTCAAATTCTCTATAGTTCTGAGTTATCGACTCAAATATTATTTATTCTTGTCAGCCATTCTGATACGAAGGACAGATCTCTTCAGAGCCAGCTCAGCCTTGCCGATATCGCCTGCATTATCCTCAATCTTACGCTCAGCTCTGATCTTGGCAGCCTCGGCACGATTCTTGTCGATGTCCTCAGGCCACTCAACCGCCTCAGCAAGAATGGTGATCCTGTCGCCGAGTATTTCAGCGAAACCTGAATGAAGGGCAGCCTCACGAACCTGTTTTTTGTTGTGAATCTTCAGTACTCCCGGAGCGATAACAACCGTAGTCGGAACGTGTCTCGGATATACGCCGATATCACCTTCAACCGTCGTAAATTCAACAAATTCCGCCTCGCCGTTATAAAACTCCTTCTCCGGAGTGATTATCTTCAGTTGCATCCTAGCTGCGTTGTCTGCCATGCCTTAATCTTCCTCTTTATGCTATCATCTTACGATCACTCATATCATCAATTCTACCGTCATCAATACCATAATCCTGTCGAGTATACATACCTGTTCGTGCAGCCCGGTCTTCTGATAACACACGAC
This sequence comes from uncultured Lachnospiraceae bacterium, assembly GCA_946544235.1. GTDB lineage: Bacteria > Bacillota > Clostridia > Lachnospirales > Lachnospiraceae > Eubacterium_Q. Next base: position 30,686 of record CAMNMC010000066.1, read on the forward strand.
TTGGGCTCCGGAGCTGTATCAATTTCCGGTATATTGATTGCAATGTCAGTATTTATTACTGTCTGTTCTTATATCTTTCTACAACATCATCAATTGTTCCGGCATTCAGGAAATAGCTTTCCGGAATGTCATCATGGAGTCCATCAAGGATCTCCTTGAAGCCTCTGATAGTCTCGATAACAGGAACATAAGTACCAGGAAGTCCTGTGAACTGCTCAGCAACGTGGAACGGCTGAGAGAGGAATCTCTGAATTCTTCTTGCTCTTGCTACGGTAAGCTTATCCTGCTCAGAAAGCTCGTCCATACCAAGAATAACGATGATGTCCTGAAGTTCCTTGTATTTCTGAAGTGTTTCCTGCACACCTCTGGCAACCTTGTAGTGTTCCTCGCCGACAACTCTCGGATCAAGGATACGTGAGGTTGATTCAAGAGGATCAACGGCCGGGTAAATACCCAGCTCAACGATGGATCTTGAAAGAACCGTTGTAGCGTCCAGATGTGCAAATGTAGTAGCAGGAGCCGGGTCTGTAAGGTCATCCGCAGGCACGTAAACAGCCTGTACAGATGTGATGGAACCATGCTTTGTAGATGTGATTCTCTCCTGAAGGGCACCCATTTCCGTCTGAAGTGTAGGCTGGTAACCAACGGCTGAAGGAACACGTCCGAGAAGTGCTGAAACCTCTGAACCTGCCTGTGTAAATCTGAAAATATTATCGATGAAGAGAAGTACGTCCTTGTGGCTCTTATCACGGAAATACTCTGCCATGGTAAGTCCAGTCAGACCAACTCTCATTCTTGCTCCAGGCGGCTCGTTCATCTGACCGAAGACCATTGTAGTCTTGCTGATAACGCCCGATTCCTTCATTTCGTAGTAGAGGTCGTTACCCTCACGGGTACGCTCGCCTACTCCCGTAAATACAGAATATCCGCCGTGCTCTGTAGCTATATTTCTGATAAGCTCCTGTATAAGGACGGTCTTACCAACTCCGGCACCGCCGAAGAGGCCGATCTTACCACCCTTCTGATAAGGACAGAGAAGGTCAACGACCTTAATTCCTGTCTCAAGGATCTCAGTATCTGTTGCCTGCTCCGAAAATGCAGGTGCAGGTCTGTGTATAGGAAGCTTCTCCTCTGTCTCCGGAGCTTCAAGTCCGTCAATAGGATCTCCGAGAACGTTGAACATACGTCCAAGAGTATTTTCACCTACCGGAACAGTGATCGGACCGCCGGTAGAAATTGCTTCCATACCTCTTACAAGTCCGTCCGTCGAACCCATGGCGATACATTTTACGGTATCGTCTCCCATATGCTGGGAAACCTCGACGCACAGCCTCGTTCCGTCAGACTTCGGTATCTCGATGGCATCATAAATCTCCGGAAGCTGCCCTTCCGGGAACTTGATGTCGATGACGGCACCGATTATCTGTGATATTTTACCTTTTACTTTCTCTGCCATCTTTATCTCCTCTTTTTCTTGCTCATGCCAACGGACATCGCATATGCTGTGCCGCTTCGCGTCACACCATCTCCGCTGTCCTTGTCGACCGCCCGCCTATCGCCGTGCGGTCAGGCGTAACCCTCGCTTTGCTCGGGTTACTGCAGTCTTGCTCATGCACACGGACGTCGCATATGCTGCGACACTTCGTGTCTCAT
>CAMNMC010000067.1 GCA_946544235.1 uncultured Lachnospiraceae bacterium
TGTGCTTTATTTTGTTCTTGCAATACTGCTTCGTTCAAAGTGGATTTAATATGATTTTTAAAGGGTACTCTGATGATCAGAGTACCCTTTAGTGTTTTTGAAATGAGTCCGAAGGACTCATGAATACATACTATCAGTCTAACAAAAATTGTGCTATAATTTTAATTGAAATATATCTTTCGGGGGTGAGAAAGTGGAAAGAGAAGAATCTAAAAAAATAATACTCGACCTCTTCGGTGAGAAGGATTACAGGCCGATGAGATATAAGGAACTCTGCTTCTTCCTTCAGCTTACGAGTGAGGATGATAAGCAGCTTCTGCTTGATACGCTTGATGAGCTTCAGGACGAATATAAAATAATAAAAACAAGAAATAACCGCTTTATGCTTACTCCGAAGGATACTCATGTGGGTATATTTACGGGAAACAGAAGAGGGTTTGGCTTTGTAACGGTTGAGGGCTATGACGAAGACTTCTTCATCCATGCCAAGGATACAGCCAATGCCTTTGAAGGTGATAAGGTTCTGATCCGTGAGTCCGGAAGATACAGCGGGGGTTCAAGAACCGAAGCCAGCATAATAAGAGTGCTTGAACATGGCATAAGAAGTGTTATCGGTGTTTATGATCCTGCGGACAGCTATGGATTTGTTATACCAAATAACAAGAAGATCGCTAATGATATTTTTATCCCGAAGGAAGCTTCAAAGGGAGCCGTAAAGGGAAGCATAGTCATAGCAGATATAAAGGACTATGGTGATGACAGAAAGTCACCGACCGGTGTGATAAATGAAGTTATCGGTCATATTGATGATCCGTCGTCAGATATCATAACGGTTGTCAGAAGTTATAATATTCCGGTTGATTTTCCGGATGATGTTCTGGAGCAGCTTAACAGTATACCTGATGAGGTGAGCCCGGAACAGCTTGAAGGGCGTACCGATTTCAGAAAGCTTGATACAGTTACTATCGACGGTGAGGATGCTAAGGATCTGGATGATGCCATCACGCTGTCCTATAAAGATGGTATATATACACTCGGCGTACATATTGCCGATGTTTCAAATTATGTTACAGAGGGCTGTCCGCTTGATAAAGAGGCTCTGAGAAGAGGAACCAGCAACTACCTCGTTGACAGTGTTATTCCTATGCTTCCGCATAAGCTTTCAAACGGTATTTGTTCGCTGAATGCAGGCGTTGACAGGCTTACTCTGTCATGCGTCATGGATATTGACGATAAGGGTAAGGTTCTTGATCATAAGATCTGTGAGGGAGTTATCAATGTCAACGAGCGTATGAATTATACGGATGTGAATAAGCTGATAAACAGAACTGAGGATGCGCCAAAGGAGCGATATCACGAGCTTATTCCGTTTTTTGACAGAATGTTTGAACTTTCACGTATAATCAGAGCAAGACGACATGAGAGAGGCTCGATCGATTTTGATATGGCTGAGACGAAGATCAAGGTGGATGAAAATCATTTTCCGATTGAAATATGCGCTCATGACAGAAATGATGCAACTAAAATAATCGAGGATTTCATGCTTATGGCTAATGAGGTCATAGCTGAGGATTATTTCTGGCAGGAGCTTCCGTTTGAATACAGAACCCATGAATCTCCGGATCCTGAAAAGGTTGATACCCTTGCTCAGATCATAAAGAATTTTGGGATATTCTTCAAAACAACTGCTCATGATAATATTCATCCGAAGGAGTTTCAGAAGCTTCTTCAGAGGATACAGGGTGAACCTTACGAAGCCATGGTCAGTAAGCTTGTTCTCAGATCTATGCAGCAGGCGAGATATGCAACCGAATGTACAGGACATTTCGGACTGGCTTGTAAATACTATTGTCACTTTACTTCACCTATCAGAAGATATCCTGATCTTCAGATTCACCGTATCATCAAAGAAAACCTTCACGGAAAGCTGACGGATGAAAGAATCAGGCATTATACAAAGCTTCTTCCAAAGGTTGCTGCTGATAACTCGGCGAAGGAAAGAAGAGCTGATGATGCCGAGAGAGATGTCGTTAGACTCAAAGAGATTGAATACATGTCAGAACATATTGGTGAGGAATATAATGGAATTATATCCGGATTTACTCAGCAGAATATCTTCGTTGAACTCGAAAATACAGTTGAAGGTGCTGTAGGTGTAGCCTTTATGGATGATGATTATTATTCATATTCGGAAAGTGAGATGGTAATGCGCGGCAACAGAACGGGCAAGACCTATTCACTTGGCGATAAGGTTAAGATCAGAGTGCGCAGAGCGGACAAGATCGAACGAGTCATAGAATTTGAATTTGTATGATAGGTACTATAGAAATAGTCATAGAATAATGAATTGTATGACGGGTATGATAGAAAAAGTCATAGCATAATGAATTGTATTATGGTTACTATGGAAATAGTTTTAGAATAATGAATCTGCATAACAGATGAAAGGAGAGACCTGAGGGCCTAACAGATATATGTGATGAGAGAGAGTGGAGAAAAGCTTATAGCTAACAATAAAAAGGTCTATCATGACTATTTTATAGAAGAAACCTATGAGGCAGGACTTGAACTTGTGGGTACGGAGGTGAAGGCTCTCAGGCAGGGAAACTGCAGTATAAAGGAGGCTTTCATCAGTGTGGAAAATGGTGAGATTTTCATCCTTCATATGCACATTAATCCGTACGAGAAGGGAAATATATTTAACAGAGATCCGCTCAGAAAGAGAAAACTTCTTCTCCATAAGAGCGAGATAAGAAAGCTTGCTTCAGGCAGAGAGGCGGCCGGTTATACCATAGTGCCGACGAAGGTTTATTTTAAAAATGGAAAAGCCAAGATAGAGATTGCTCTGGCAAGAGGAAAGAAGCTCTACGATAAGAGAAATGATATCGCGAAGAAGGATACGGCAAGAGAAGCGGAGAGAGATTTCAAGATCAGAAACCTTAAGATTTAATTGCGAAAAAGCATCCGGAGTGATATACTTTCGTATAGGTTTTTATAATTTATAATCTTGCAGAGGAGTTTGGACAAATGAGTCAGGCTAAGGTAGACAAACGTAAATTAGAAAAGAAAAACAGAGCAAAGATACTGAGAAGAAAGAAGATCAAACAGGCACTGGCAATCTTTATTGCTGCAATAGCAATCGGTGCGTTGATCGGTGTACCTCTTGGAAGGAAGATATATAAGGAAAATAAGAAACGTGAGGATGCTAAGGCGGCTGAAGCGGCCAAATATGTAAGTTCGGATGATCTGAACAGCTGGCTTGATGAGTACTGGGTTGATAATTATTCTGATATCTATTCAGGAATCAGCTTTGCAACAAATAATGACGCTGAAGCGGCAGATACGGAATCTGACGCAGATGCTGATACTGATGCAGACGCAGATGCGGAATAATTACAGTGTTTATATCGATGTCCTTCATCGGATAATTAAATAAGGGCCTGCACTGGCTTCGACAGGGATTCGGAAGTTATGACAGCCATCCGTGGTCCGGGACCACGTTAAAACTCGGAAAAAAATAAACGCTGATAATAGATTACCAGCTGCTGCCTAAGGGCAGCTGTCAGCCCTGAGTAATCCGCTGCTTAGGGGTCTGGCATCGACCAGGCGGAGCACTTTCCTTCCAAAGCTTTGAGGATGGGAAAGATTTCATGAAGCTACTGAATCTGTAAATCTGACAGTGGATGTGCAGAGGAGGGAATGTCAAAACACTTGTCTGTGATGGGAGAGGTTGTAATGGATGGGTTTCTGGACACGGGTTCGACCCCCGTCAGGTCCACTTTTTGATCTTAAGCCTGTTTTAACAGGCTTATTTTCATGTTTCGATATTTTTGTGAAAGGAATTATTGTCGTTTCTCCATTTGAGAAACAAAAAGGAATCAATATATGAATGAAAAGGTAATAAAAAGAAGCAGTCTGTTCGGCTCGGGGAGCTTCTATAAAAAGGCTCTTGCCATAGCTGTTCCGATAATGCTTCAACAGCTGATCCAGAGCATGGTCTCGCTGATAGATAATTTTATGGTTTCCGGATTGGGAGACATATGTATGTCCGGAGTAAATGTAGCCGGGCAGGTATTATTTATATTTCTGGTTTACGTCAATACTATCTGTATGTCGGGAGGTATATTTCTGACACAGTTTTTTGGCGCCAAAGATAAGGAAGGTATGAAGCAGTCCTTCAAGTTTAAACTTATTATGGGACTTTCGGCAGCTATACCGTATATTCTGGTCTGTCTGGTTTTTCCGAGACAGGTGCTGTCACTTATGCTCATCGGAAATAAGGATAAAGCGCTGATTCTTGTTGAGGCGGTCAAATACATCAGGATTATGTTTTTCATGGGTATACCTATGACCATATCTGTTTGTATTGCAAGCTCGCTTCGTGATATGGGCAGGGTTAAAACTCCGCTTGTGATAACTATTGTTGCGACACTTACAAATACGCTTTTTAACTGGCTTCTTATATATGGTAATCTGGGACTTCCTAAGCTTGGAGTAGAGGGTGCCGCTATAGCTACTGTTATCGCAAGACTGGTTGAATTGACATTGTTCCTTCTGGTTTATGTCAGGACTAAGCCGGAATTCGCTGTAAAGCCTTCTGAGATCAGAAGGATAGATGGCGGATTATTTAAAAATATACTAAAAAAGGGTTCGCTGGTGCTGTTTTCTGAAATGGTGTGGGTAATATCCGAAACTATAATGACGGCTCTCTATAATGGCAGAGGTGGAGCTGATGTAGTATCCGGCATGTCGTCAAGCTTTGCAATAGCCAACCTGTTCTTTGTGGCTTTCGGCGGAATATATTCGGCTACCGGCGTAATTATAGGAAAGACGCTTGGTGAGGGTGAACTTGAAAGAGCCAGAAGAGAGAAAACCTGGCTGTTGTCCGGAGCTGCGGTTATGGGCGTTGTCATGACATTCGTCGGTCTGGCAACAACTCTTGTTATTCCTGTGGTTTTCGGAAGGCTCAGTGACAGTGCCATAAGTATCTGTCGGGGGATGGTAATACTCATGTCATTCTTTATGCCGGTATGGGTGTTTATGAATGCACAGCAGGCCATTTCAAGAGCCGGTGGTGATACAGAGATGGGGGCATATACTGATGCGACAATAACAATATTTATAATGATCCCTATGGTTTTTGCACTGGCTATATTTACGAAGATCGGACCTGTTATGATGTATCTATATATTAAGTTTCTTGATATAGTTAAGATCATCATTTTCCAGTTCTGGCTTAAAAAGGAAAGATGGCTGAAAAATCTTACAGAGAAGACCGAAAATAAACCGGATGATAACGAAGAGAAAGCTATTGGAGAAATACCGGAGGATGCAGGTATAGAGGGATAAACAGGTTGCATTTTCGATGTTTCGGGAGTATCATCGAATATGAAGTGTATTGGTTAAACAGTACAATATAATGTAATGGAGGGAATATCAAATGGATAATGAGCAGTTTTCAAATAATACTCCTGAGCATGGCGGACAGCAGCCTCTTTCTCAACAGGCATCACAGTCTGAAACAGTGCAGTCTGAGGCAGTGCAGCAGGGTTATGATCAGGCGCAGCAGTTCGGTCAGCAGGCAGGAGGATACCAGCAGGGATATCCACAGCAGAATATGCAGCAGTACGGCCAGCCACAGCAGTATGGTCAGCCTATGGGAGGATATCAGCAGGGATACCCGCAGCAGTTTCAGCAGTATGGTCAGCCACAGTATGGTCAGCAGGCAGGAGGATACCAGCAGGGATATCCACAGCAGAATATGCAGCAGTATGGTCAGCCACAGCAGTATGGTCAGCCTATGGGAGGATATCAGCAGGGATATCCACAGCAGAACATGCAGCAGTACGGCCAGCCACAGTATGACCAGCAGCCTCAGCAGAGTTACGGACAGCCTCAGTTTGCTCAGAATACTTATCAGCAGGGATTTCCGCCACAGGGTGATGGCCAGCAGCCGCCTCAGCCAAAGGAAAAGAAACCTCTCAGCAAGAAGAAGATAGGGATTATCTGCGGAGCCGCAGCAGTTGTCGTTGCTGCAGTTCTTCTGATATTTGTTTTCAAGATATTTGGCGGCGGCAGGGGAGCATCTACCAGTGAGGATGCTGCCGTAAAATTCCTAAAGGCCTGGGCTGATAATGATATTGATGAAATGATAAAGTATTCGATGCCTAAGGAACTTGAGAGTGCAGCTGAAAAATATGTAAAGAGTGATGATTTTGCGTATTATTACAAGAATGTAGGCAGTCTTGAGGATGCTTATGAGTATTATTATATAAGAGATATCGGCGGCAAGATATCCGTTCGTAATATTAGTGCAGAGGTTACAAAAACCTACGACAAGTCTGATGTTGATGAAGCAAATCAGTATTTTAGTAAGTATTTCAATGTAAAGCTTGATATTGAAGATTTCGTCAGAGTCAAAGTCAAGTTTGAATGTAAGGGCGGCTCTTATTATAAAGACAACTGGTCAGAAGAATCTACAAAGGTAACTGTATTCAAGGTTGATGGTAAATGGTATGTATTCCCTGAGTTCCTTGATTGATCGAATGTCGTAACGACAACTCATAGTATTATTATATACAATGAAAAGAGTATTAAAAATAATTGGTATTTTAATATCTTTTATAATTCTGCTTGTGGGAGCTTTCTTCCTGTTCACCGCACTCTGGGTGCGGCGGACATGGACTAAGCTATCCGCAAGCAGTATTATTTTTCAGCTGCAGAATTCTCTGGAGGGTACCGGTAACGGAATGGTAAAGACCTTCATACTGACTGCGGCTCTGCCGGCAGTGCTCCTGACTGCGGTCTGCATAGTTTTATATTTCCTTCTGAAAAAGAAGAGGAGTTTAACTGTAATATATGCGGCTGTTGGTGCGGGGCTTTTTGTGCTGGCAATTTCTCTTGTCTGGAAGCATATAGGGCTTGGAGACTATCTGAAATACAGAAATAAAAAATCGAGTTTTATTGAGGATAACTACGTATCGCCTGAGGGCGTCGGGATAAGCTTCCCTGAGGAAAAAAGAAATGTTATCTATATCTATCTGGAATCCATGGAGGTTGATTATGCGGATAAAGAGCATGGAGGAGAGATGGTTGTGAGCCTTATACCGAATCTGACTGCACTTGAAGCGGTTGGAGAGGATTTTTCAGGCAATAACGACAGTGGCAGGTTAAATGGTGCGTATTCAATGTACGGAACCGACTGGACCATGGGTGCTATCTTTGCGGAATCCTCCGGACTTCCTCTTATCATTCCTATTCAGAAGAACTCCATGTTTACGCAGTCGAAGTTCTTTCCGACTGTCACTACCTTTGGAGATATATTAAAGAAAAATGGATATAAAAATGTTATTCTCTTCGGTCATGATGCGGAATTTGCAGGAGGTAATCTGTATTTTTCATCTCATGGAGATTATGAGATCCAGGACTATAAATACGCAAGGAAATTGGGACGTATACCCGAAGATTATATGGTTTTCTGGGGCTATGAGGATGAGAAACTTTTTCAGTTTGCAAAGGAAGAACTGGCCGAGCTGAGTGTGTCTGACCAGCCGTTTAATCTGACTCTTCTTACTGTTGACACTCATTTTGAAGATGGATATTACTGCAGACAGTGCAGGGATGAGTTTGATGATCAGTACAAAAATGTTATCGCCTGCTCGGACAGGCAGGTTTCGGAATTTGTTAAATGGTGCATGGAACAGGATTTCTATGAAAACACCACGATAATCATTTCCGGAGACCATCCGACCATGGACAGGGATTTCAGCTATGATCTGAAGGATCCTGAGAACAGAAGAGTATATATATCCATTATAAATCCGGCAGAAGGGCTGGCGTCGCCGGATACTCATCGTGAGTACACAACCTTTGACCTTTTCCCAACATCGCTTGCCGCGATAGGAGTAAGGATCGAGGGCAACAGACTTGGGCTCGGAACGAATCTGTTTTCTGAAAGAAAGACTCTGCTTGAGAACTATGGTCAAAGTGAATTTAATACGCAGCTTAAGATGAAGTCGGATTTTATGACAAAACTGGCTGATATAGATGAAGAAAACGCGGACAGCTTCCTGGATGTTATTGATGAAAGTCTCCGGAAGCTTGATGCTGATATTGAACTTGAAGAAACAGAAACAAAAGGGAAATATAAGGTCAGTGTGTACCTTCTGTCTGACAGACCTTCCTGTATGAATTATATTAATACTCCATATATCACAGTTTATGACGATACCTACAGCTGTTCGTATCTGCTGGAATATAATAATGAGTACAGTATAACCGAAGGTAAGACCTGCTATGAAGCGTATTTTGAACTGCCGCTCACGCAGGATATAGAACCGGATTTTATTAATGATATTTATATGTCCGGATCATATGATGGGGGAGATATGTTCCTTCCGGATGAGAGTGATAAGAATGGATCGGAGGAAAGAGACTCCGACTGGAAGGGGCAGATCAGTATTGAATTAACTATTCATACACACAATAATACATATTTTACAAACTGGTCGAAGGACTTTACGATAGAATGAGTGAATGAACACATCTGATATATCGAAGCCTGCCGATAGAATGATGAACATAACGATATATCAAAGCTTTTTGGTAGAATTAATGGTGAGCGGATTCAATATTATAACTTTCCTGAAAGCATGATCCGTACCATATATCTGGTAAACTGATCGATGAGTTCTCTGTCTGAAAGAAACTCATCCGACAGTTCTATGTATGCGTCATTTTTGGATGGATTTTTTGACTCATCCGGATAAAAGGTCTTTCCACCCTCAAAACCATATTTTTTTATAAAATATCCTTCAGCCTTGGTATAGCAGTTGGACTTATTGGCAGGAATCCTTTCATATTCAGAGAGAGAGGCTGCGAGGTCCTTGTGATATGCCAGGTCAAGCTCCGGATAATAATGATAATTCTTTGGATCCTTATGATAATATCTGAAAATACCGGTTGTAACAGGTAGTGATATATAAGCCTCCCCGGCGTTTCCGGAAATAACCATAAGAGGAGAGGATGCTTCACTTTTATTTATACTCATTTCCTTAGCTCCCGCTGTGGCTGCGAAGCTCATATCGGGAAAGGTGTCGGGAATGAAGAAGAGACGAAGCTTAAGGGATGTACCTGAGGTTATCTTCATATCGGAAAAATGAAGACATCCAAGCGACAGCTTGCTTAAGGCAAAGATGTCCGTCAGGTAGAACATTCCCTCCATATCATCACGGTTATGCTGAAGAACGAGGGAACGGTAGTTTCTGTTCTTATAAGTCAGATATTGAAAATATACATTGATAAGTTCACCGCCGTTCATCTGATCGATACGATTCAGACCCAGAAAGCGTTCGATGGTTTTCTGTTTAAGATTTGCAAGACCCAGCGGTTTCTTGAAAGGCCGTATCAGTTTATAAAGATCGATCCTTGTTATATCGTCAAAATGGTCGATAATATCAGTACCCTGTTTTCTGTTTATGTACTCGAGTCTTTTTCTGACAAAAGGAATATCAAAGGTATCGCCGTTAAATTCAACAAGATATTTATAATCCTTCAGTATATCCATAAAATATCTGATAATCTCGGGTTCGCTCATGCCGTCATCGTTGAAAAGCTGGATAATATGCCAGCTTCCGTCTTTTTTAAGATTGATTCCGATCAGATAAATAAAAGAAGAGGAGGCACTAAGTCCCGTGGTTTCGATATCAAACATCAAAACCTCTTCGGGATCATAATACTCCTCGATCTTTCTGTATACTTTATTTGTATCCGGTAATATCTCGTCAATCAGCTGCATTTTAATTAATCTGCTTTATGATCATTGTAAAAATTCTTGATAGCATCAAAGGTTTCCGGGCTGATAGCATGCTCTATGCGGCAGGCATCATCTGCGGCGGTTTTTTTATCAACACCCAGGTCTATAAGCATCTCAGTAAAGAATTTATGACGCTCGTAAATCGTTTTGGCAATCTTCATTCCTTCTTCGGTGAGATAGATGTAACCTGCATCTGTCATTGTGATAAGATTCTTGGCACGAAGGTTTTTCATTGCGATGCTGATACTTGATTTTTTATAACCCAGGTCGTTGGAAATATCAACGGAACGAACGACCGGAAGCTTTTCACTCAGTATAAGTATTGATTCGAGATAATCCTCGGCTGATTCATTTGATCTCATAATTATACCCCATATTAACCTTGTTAATGTTTTTCGGCATGATAGCCGTCTTTGTTTCTTTTGACATATAGAGTATAGCATTATATGACATTCTTATCAATAAATAATTGGACAAAAACTAACAAAAGTTATTGACATCTAATAAATGTTAGTATATACTAACCATCGTAAGATAATTATGTACTCCCTTTAAACTTTTCTTACATTATATTTTATGGAGATCCGGTTCCCGCAGTCCGGATCTTCTTTTTTTTGTAGATAATGAGTTATGCGGATGTAGGACTGCCTGCATAGCTGCGTATATGCGAACATATGGCGAATGTCCATCACCGAGTGACGGAGTCACGAGGATGTGGCCGGCGAAGCAGGCATCTACATAAAAAATCTATATCTCCTTGATAATAATACCGGTCTGGGCTATAATCAGACTATTATGAAGAGTACACTTAGATATTTAAAGAACTACAAATTACAGACAATTATGGCGCCTCTCTTTAAGATGCTCGAGGCTACCTTCGAACTCTTTGTCCCTCTTGTAGTGGCAAGTATGATCGATAAAGGTATCGCCCGTGATGATAAGAGCTATATTTTTATGATGGGAGGCGTGCTTATTATTCTTGCCCTTGTGGGTCTTATATGTTCTATAACTGCCCAGTATTTTGCCGCAAAAGCTGCAATGGGCTTCGGCAGAGAGCTTCGTGCCGATCTTTTCAGGCACATCATGAGTCTTTCCTATAATGAAATAGATAAAAACGGAACCTCTACACTGATAACCAGAATGACCAGTGATGTCAATCAGATGCAGACAGGCGTAAATATGGTTCTGAGGCTTTTCCTTCGCTCACCTTTTATAGTCTTCGGAGCAGTCATAATGGCGTTTACCGTTGATGCAAAGACTGCTGTGGTTTTTGCAATCGTATTGCCAATACTTATAGCTATTGTATTTGGAATTATTTTTTCAACAATCCCTTTGTACAAAAAGGTTCAGGGAAAACTTGATAAGGTTACGCTCATTACAAGGGAAAACCTTGTGGGTGCGAGAGTAGTCAGAGCTTTTAACCATCAGGAAAAGGATATAGAGGATTTCGACGAAGCTACCACCGGTCTTATGAAGAGCCAGCTTTTTGTCGGACATATATCTGCACTTCTTAATCCTGTGACTCTGGTTGTTATCAATTTCGGCACAATGGCGCTGATCCACAAAGGTGCCATAAGGGTTGATTCCTTCGGACTTACTCAGGGACAGGTTGTTGCACTCGTGAACTACATGTCTCAGATTCTGATCGAGCTTATAAAGCTTGCCAATCTGATCGTGACAACGACTAAGGCTATTGCCTGCGGGCACAGAGTTGCGGCTGTTTTTGCCGAGAAACCTTCGCTTGATTTTGTAGATGACAATAAAGATAATAATTCTGCAAACGGCAGTATTACGGATGATAATATAAAAAATATAACCACTGCCGACGTTTCTGCTGATGATACAAAGTTTAAAACAGACAGCAGCGTTATTTCAGATAAAGATGCCTCACGTGTGCCGCGGGTTTCCTTCAGAAATGTCAGCTTCAGATATAACGGCTCAGGAGAAAACTCTCTTGAGGGACTTGATCTTGATATTTACAGCGGTGAAACGATTGGAATTATAGGCGGTACCGGCTCCGGCAAGTCTACCATGGTCAATCTGATACCGAGATTCTATGATGTAACAGATGGCGAAGTCAGAGTGGATGGCAGGAATGTAAGAGATTATGGCAAGGATGCGCTCAGAAGAAAGATTGGTATCGTACCGCAGAAGGCGGTTCTCTTTAAGGGTAGCATTGCTGAAAATATTAAATGGGGCAAGGCTGATGCGACGGAAGAAGAGATATTGGAGGCTCTTAAGGCTTCACAATCCTATGATTTCGTTATGGAAAAGGATGGAAAGCTTGATTTCAGCCTCAATCAGGGGGCAACAAATCTGTCAGGAGGACAGAAGCAGAGGCTCTGTATTGCGAGAGCCCTTGTCAGAAAGCCAGAGATACTTATCCTTGATGACAGTTCGTCGGCACTTGATTTTGCGACCGATGCAAAGCTTCGGGCATCCATAAAGCAAATATCTGAGGGGATGACTACGTTCATAGTCTCACAGCGAACCTCATCGATACGCTATGCCGACAAGATAGTGGTTCTCGATGACGGAAGTATCGCCGGAATCGGAACTCATGATGAGCTTCTGGCCGGATGTGAGGTTTACAGAGAAATATATGTTTCACAGAATCAATCGGATAGTGAACAGACACATATAAAATCAGACAATACTGCCGTAACGGACAAGCAGCCGGGAAAGAATATTTCCGGATCAGAGGCTGATGTCACGGCCGGAAAGGCAGGTGGCTCTGATGAATAAGAAAACCTACAAACGTATATTAATATATTTGAAGCCTTATATGCCGCTGATAGTATTGTCGCTTATTGCTGCTGCGTCCACAACGCTGCTTCAGCTGTATGTTCCGATACTGGCCGGACATGCGATCGATTATATAATCGGTCCCGGCGCGGTTGATATGGACGGCATATCCGAGACTCTGGTCAAAATGCTGGTGGTTATCCTTCTGGCAGCAATGTTCCAGTGGATAATGAATGTTATCAATAATCATATAACCTACAGGGTTGTAAAGGATATAAGAAAGAAGGCCTTTGATCATATTCAGAGTCTGCCGCTTTCATATCTGGACACCAAGCAGTACGGCGATTTTGTTTCGAGGATCATAGGAGACATCGACCAGTTCAGTGACGGCCTGCTGATGGGCTTCTCACAGCTCTTTACCGGTGTGGTAATGATCGTCGGAACACTGGTATTTATGTTCACACTGAATGTGACGATTACGATAGTGGTTGTTGTTCTGACACCGCTTTCACTGTTTGTGGCAGCATTTATTGCAAAGAAAACCTATAACCTTTTTATCAGACAGTCTGAGAAGAGAGCGCTTCTTACAGGCCTTGTTGAGGAAATGGTGGGAAATGAAAAGGTTGTTCAGGCTTTTTCGTATGAAGATACTGCTGTGGAGCGTTTTGATGAGATAAATGATGAACTGGCTGAAACAAGCCTTAAGGCAACATTTTTCTCTTCACTTACCAACCCGAGCACGAGATTTATCAATAATCTTGTATATGCGGCCGTGGGAATAGTCGGCGCGCTGTTTGTTGTTAAAGGAAGACTTACGGTAGGTCAGCTTACATGTTTTCTCAGCTATGCAAATCAGTATACAAAGCCGTTTAATGAAATATCAGGCGTTGTAACCGAGCTTCAGAATGCTGTGGCCTGCGCGTCAAGGGTATTTGAGCTTATAGATGAGAAACCGGAGACAGTTGATAAATCTGATGCAGTCGAATTAAGAGATGTGAAGGGTAAGGTTGAGCTTAAGGATGTCAGCTTCTCCTATGTTCCGGACAGAAAGCTTATTGAAAACCTTAATCTCCTGGTTATGCCGGGAATGAGAGTTGCGATAGTCGGTCCGACCGGATGTGGCAAGAGTACTGTTATCAACCTTCTCATGAGATTCTATGACGTAAACAGCGGAAGTATCAGGGTTGAGGATCATGATATAAGAGATATCAAGAGGAGCAGTCTCAGAGATAATTATGGTATGGTTCTTCAGGAAACCTGGCTCAAGGCTGCAAGCATTAAGGAAAATATAGCCTACGGACGAGAGGCAACTGACGAAGAGATCATCGCCGCGGCTAAGGCCACACATGCTCATAGCTTCATCAAGAGACTTCCACAGGGCTATGACACGGTTCTCGGAGAAGATGGCGGCAGTCTGTCGCAGGGACAGAAACAGCTGCTCTGTATAACAAGAGTCATGCTGAGCGTACCGCCTATGCTTATACTCGATGAGGCAACATCTTCTATAGATACCAGAACCGAGCTTCGTGTTCAGAGAGCATTTGCAAAGCTTATGAAGGGCCGAACAAGCTTCATCGTAGCTCACCGCCTTTCAACCATCATGGAAGCGGATATGATCCTTGTAATGAAGGATGGTAACATCATCGAGCAAGGCACCCACCAGGAATTAATGAAGCTTAACGGCTTTTACGCAGACCTGTATAATAGTCAATATAAGCAGGCTTGATCAATATACAATTGTTAATTATGTGAGATAAGAAGCATACAAAGAGACGTATAAAGAAAATGGAGGAACTAAAGTGAACATCAACTCAGTTATAGCAAAGGAATTAAACGTAGAGCAGTGGCGCGTGGACGCAGCCGTAACCCTTCTTGACGAAGGAAATACAGTGCCGTTCATAGCCAGATACAGAAAGGAAAAAACAGGAACTCTCACGGATGAGCAGCTGCGTGATCTGGATGAGAGACTTAAATATCTCAGAAATCTTGAGGAGAGAAAGGCAGCAGTTATCGCATCCATCGAGGAACAGGGCAAGCTGACCGAAGAACTTAAGAAGAAGATTGAATCGGCTGAAACTCTTGTCACTGTTGAAGATCTCTATGCACCATATAAGCAGAAGAAGAGAACCAGAGCCATGATCGCCAAGGAGAAGGGCCTTGAGCCTCTTGCACAGGCTATCATGCTTGCAAATGGCAGCTTTGATATGATCAAGGAGGCAGAGAAATATATCTCCGAAGAGAAGGAAGTACTTACAGCTGAGGATGCGCTTGCAGGTGCATCAGATATCATTGCTGAGGATATTTCCGATACCGCAGAATACAGAGCATATATCAGAAAACTGACATTTGATAAGGGTGTACTTACATCAGCTGCTAAGGATAAAGAGGCAGAATCAGTTTATGAAAACTATTATGAATACAGTGAGCCAGTAAGAAAGGTTGCCGGATATAAGGTGCTTGCACTTAACAGAGGTGAGAAGGAAAAATTCCTTACAGTTAAGCTTGAGGCTCCGACAGATGAGATCCAGTCATATCTTGAAAAGAATGTGATCATCTCAGATAATAAGGCTGTAAATGATTTCCTCAGCAAGGCTATCAAGGACAGCTATGACAGACTTCTTGCACCTGCAATTGAGAGAGATATCAGAAACGAACTTTCAGAAACAGCTGAGGACAGTGCGATAACCGTATTTGGCAAGAATCTCGAACAGCTTCTTATGCAGCCTCCTGTTGCAGGAAGAAATGTTCTTGGCTGGGACCCTGCCTTCAGAACCGGCTGTAAGCTTGCTGTCGTAGATGCTACAGGAAAGGTACTTGATACAGCAGTCGTTTATCCGACAGCGCCAACCAACGATCTTAAGATCAGAGCAGCCAAGGAGAAGGTTAAACAGCTTATCAAGAAATATAAAATATCTCTTATTTCCATCGGAAACGGTACTGCCAGCCGTGAGTCGGAGCAGATCGTTGCAGAGATCATCAGTGAGATCGGCGGTGGAGTAAGCTATGCAATAACAAATGAGGCTGGAGCTTCGGTTTATTCCGCAAGTAAGCTTGCAACAGAAGAATTTCCAAGCTTTGACGTTGGACAGAGAAGTGCAGCTTCAATCGCAAGACGTATTCAGGATCCTCTTGCAGAGCTTGTAAAGATCGATCCTAAGGCAATAGGTGTTGGCCAGTATCAGCATGATATGAACCAGAAGAAGCTTGGCGAGAGACTCGGAGCAGTCGTTGAGGACTGTGTAAACAGCGTAGGTGTAGACCTGAATACAGCTTCGGCTCCTCTGATGGAATATATTTCCGGCATCAACAAGACCATTGCTAAAAATATTGTTGCATACAGAGAAGAAAACGGTGCCTTTAAGAATCGTAAGGAGCTTCTTAAGGTTCCTAAGCTCGGACCTAAGGCTTATGAGCAGTGTGCGGGCTTCATGAGAATTGCAAACGGAACAGATCCTTTCGATAATACCGGAGTACATCCGGAAAGCTATGAAGCAGCCGAAAAGCTTCTGAAGAAATGCAGCCTCGCGAAAGAGGATATCGGCAAGAAGGATAAGGTTATCTTCATAAATGATTTCAAGAAGACAGCTGAAGAGATCGGTGTCGGCGAACCAACACTTAAGGATATCATCAAGGAACTTGAGAGACCGGGCCGTGATCCGCGTGCCGACATGCCGCCGGTAGTTCTTCGTTCGGATGTCCTTGATATGAAGGATCTTAAGGAAGGCATGATCCTCAAGGGAACAGTCAGAAATGTAATCGATTTCGGTGCATTTGTTGATATCGGAGTTCATCAGGACGGACTTGTTCACATCTCTCAGCTCACAAACAAGAAGTTCGTGAAGCATCCCCTCGACGTTGTCAAAGTCGGCGACATCGTGGAAGTTAAAGTGTTGTCTGTAGATATGAACAAGAAGAGAATTGCACTAACAATGATATTATAGTATATTATAACCTAAAATATATAATTGCACAGGACGGTGATTATTATGAATATGAAAGACACGCAGATGACCAAAGCACAGCTCGAAGAAACAGCCAAAAAATACATGAACGAGCAGTTTCCGCGCTTTGATTTTATAGCAGAAAAAGCAAAAGGAATGTACATATATGACGAGGAAGGAAATGCATATCTTGATTTCCTCGGCGGAATAGCAGTAAACGCAGCCGGACACTGTAACGAGCGTGTTTCTGCCTATGTTAAGCAGCAGATCGATGAGATGGTTCATTCATCAAATTACTGCTATACGATCCCTCAGATAATGCTGGCAAAGCTTATCTGTGAGACTATCGGAATGGAGAAAATCCAGTTCCAGAACAGTGGTGCAGAGGCGAACGAAGCAGCCATAAAGCTTGCACGTAAATACGGTGTAGATAACTTCGGACCGGAAAGATATAAGATTGTAACTGCATTAAACAGCTTCCACGGAAGAACACTCGGTACACTTGCTGCAACCGGACAGCCTGACAGTGCAATTCAGAAGGGCTTTGATCCACTTACACCGGGCTTTAAATATGCCGAGTTCAATAACCTTGAGGCCTTTAAAGAGGCGGCAACAGATGATGTTATTGCGATCATGGTAGAGCCTGTTCAGGGTGAAGGCGGCGTTTATCCGGCTGATAAGGAATTTCTCGAAGGGCTCAGAAAGCTCTGCGATGAGAAGGGAATGCTTCTTATATTTGATGAGGTTCAGACCGGCTGGGGACGTACAGGTGAGATAATGGCTTATATGACTTACGGCGTAAAGCCTGACATTGTTACCATGGCCAAGGCTATGGGCGGCGGAATGCCTATCGGTGCAATGTGTTCATCAGAGAGGATCATGAATACATTCGGTCCGGGAGCACATGGAACTACCTTTGGTGGAAACCCTGTCTGCTGTGCAGCGGCATATGCTCAGATTGAAGAGCTTCTCGAGAAGAAGCTGCCTCAGAATGCCAAAGAGGTTGGAGAGTATTTCCGTGAGAAGGCTGCAAAGCTTCCACACGTTAAAGAAATCAGAGGTGTCGGACTTATTAACGGAATAGAGTTCGATGTTCCTATTGCAAACCAGCTCAAATATACCTGTGCGGAGAAGAAATATCTTCTTATGACAGCTGTAAGACCTGCAGTTGTACGCCTCGTACCTCCGCTTATTGCTTCTAAAGAGGATTGTGATAAGGCCTTTGAAATAATGAAGGAGACTATTGCTGAAATCGTAGAGTGATCTGTATAAGATATAACAGATAAGATGCATGGAGAGCCGACTATACAATATGCCGGCTCGACGTGCCATAAGGATAAAACAGGAAAAATATGGTTTCAAACAGAATAAAAAAACCGGTCATATATCTGATGATAGCGGCATGCTTCCTGGCATGCCTTGTCTTCGTGCGTCCTTCGGACGAAAGGACGGTAACGGCTGAAACCACGAATGATAAGGACCTTGTTACCAATTATATTTCGACTATTTTTTCCCAGGATAACGGACTTGGAAGTAATGAGGTTAACTGTGTTTATCAGACTGCTTCCGGATATATCTGGGTTGGTACCGATGGCGGTCTTTACAGATATGACGGAAACGAATTTAAGGTTTTTAATCTGTGGGATACTGAGAAGGCTGATGTATACAGGATCAATTCGCTGTTCCAGGATTCTACCGGAAGACTGTGGATAGGAACGGCAAATTATGGACTCTTCTATAAGAAGGGCAATGATATGCAGCATTTCTCTGCTGATTATTATAACGGCATCAAGACTATCAATGATGTCTGCGAATCGGAAGATGGAACTATTTATGTGGCGGGTTCTTCAGGCCTTTTTACTGTTGATGAGGATACGCTTGTTCTTCGTGAGGAGGAGAAGCTTTCGGGAAGAAATATCTCTGATATAAGCTTCTTTAATGAACGTATCTGGGGGATTTCCGACTCAAATGAACTGTTTACGCTCAGTATATCTGCCGATGGAGAAAGTATTATACGTGCAGTTACTGCGGAGGATCTTGAGATAGAAGAGCTTTCGGCAATCGAGGTCGGTAACGACTGCGTTTATATAGGCTCTGTCGGAGGAGATATCCTCAGAATGGAAACTCTGTCTGAATATGAAAAGCTTCAGTCAGCCAGCTATGGTATCAATGATATTTACAAGTACGAGAACAGGCTATATGTATGTACCGATAACGGACTTGGATATCTGGACGAATACGGAGTTTATAATAATATCAAGAATCTTTCAATAGACAGCTATATTTCTTCAATGATCATTGATTACGAGGGAAATATCTGGCTTTCTTCTACAAGAAAAGGCCTGCTTCTTATGGCGAGAAGCAAGTTCAAGGATTTTTCTTCGGGCTATAAGATTCCGGAAACCTCTGTAAACTGTATAAGATATATCAATTCCTGCAAATATATTTGCACTGATGAGGGTCTCTATAT
Organism: uncultured Lachnospiraceae bacterium; assembly: GCA_946544235.1. GTDB lineage: Bacteria > Bacillota > Clostridia > Lachnospirales > Lachnospiraceae > Eubacterium_Q. The sequence goes on from CAMNMC010000067.1 coordinate 18,971, forward strand.
CATTGACCCTCTTAATCGAATGGTAACAAACAACCTGACCGAAACTCTCAGCGGAGTGGGCGTTAATGATGTTATGGCTGACAGCAAGGGAAATATCTGGGTCAGCACCTTCAGACGTTACGGCGTTATAATGTGGTCCAGATCAGGTTCTACAAAATATTACGGACGAACCTCACAGCTTCCTTCAAATCAGGTGAACTGCACCTATGAGCTGAGCAATGGTAAGATAGCTGTGGCAACGAGTGAAGGACTGGGTATTATCAGTGATGATGCCCTTGAGATCAGATATACCGCAGCGGATGGACTTGAAAATGCAAATATCACAACCGTTGCAGAGGATGACAAGGGAAGAATACTTGCGGGTACAGACGGCGGTGGTCTGTATATCATAGATAATAACAGGATAACAAGCTATACAACTGAGCAGGGACTTACCTCCAATGTTATTTCCTGCATCACAAAGGGCGAGAGCGGTTTCTACATCGGGACTGATAATGGTATCACATATTATGGCGATGCTGTCAGAGCGCTCAGCAGTATTGATTTTTCAAATAATGTATATGATATCATAATCAGACGCGGCGAGGTCTGGGTAATCGGTTCCAAGGGTGTACTTCAGACTACGGAAGCAGAGCTCTTAGGTGCAGCGGGTGTTAACGCGAGATACCTTGCCAAGGGTGACGGTCTAACCAGATCGATCATGGACGGATCATCATCACTCCTTGACAGAAACGGAATACTTTATATCTGCTGTACGGATGGTATCGAGAGCCTGGATACCACGGATATTAAGATAAATAAGGCTGCACCACGTCTTACGGTTTCTGAAATTGATGTGGATGGTAAAACATATTCCTTTGATGAGATCGGAGGTAATCTGACTATCCCTGCCAAGACTAACAGGATAACCATAACCTTTGGTGTGCTTACATATACAAACAGAGAAAATCTTAAAGTCAGTTATATGCTTGACGGCTTCGATTCGGAACCGGTTATTATATCCGGAAATATGCCTATGCAGGCTGTTTATACCAATCTTGAAGGCGGCGAGTATAAATTTACGCTTTCGGCAGTCAATGCTGACGGTACCGAAAGTGAGAGTGTTATGACCTTTACTATTGAGAAGAAGATGGGCTTCTTCGAGAAAAGGATAGTAAAGATATCTTTTGTTGCAGCAATCATACTTGTATTTCTGACAGCCCTCCTGATCTTCCTTAAACTCAGGAAAGCCATGCTCGGTAAGAACAGAGAGCTTGAGAGACTTGCAAAGGAGCATGAGGATACTGTTAAGACCAGTACGGCCAAGAACGACTATCTGGCAAATATTAGTAACGAAATAAAAACGCCTATCAATGCAATCATAAGTCTGGCTGAAAATACGATGAACAACGGCGCTCCGAGATCAGCTGAGGAGCAGGAAAACCTGAAGAATATCGTTGCGCAGAGTAATGATATCATCAGTAAGGTTGATGGTATCATTAGACTTGCAAGACTTGAATCGGGACGTGAGACAGCAGTTAATGCGGCTTATTCTATCACGACTCTTGTATGTGATATTTCCGATAAAATGATAAATCTTGTTACCGGCAGACCTATCAAGTTTTTTGTTGAGCTCGGTAATGACATTCCTGACGTTCTTATCGGTGATTATGAGAAGATAAGAGCGGTGCTTATGTATATTCTCGATAATGCCCAGAAATATACGAGAGAGGGATCTATAACTCTGACCGTAGACTGCTATGATTACAATGATCCTAAGAGTGAGAAGAAGAAAAATATAGTATTTGGCATAACTGACACCGGTATAGGTATCAGAAAGGAAAAGCTGGATCATATATTTGAGGTATATAATATCAACAGCAACAAGCAGGAGGCGGGTTATTCCGGAACAGGTATCGGTCTTGCCATTGCAAAACGTCTTGCAGAGGTAATGGGCGGTGATATTGATGTTGAAAGTACCTATGGTGAAGGCTCTACGTTTACCTTCTCGCTGCTTCAGGACAGACCTGAGGGAAGCATCTATCATACCCAGGTTGATGCCGATGTTATCGAAATGGTTTCTATGGAAGAGGCTCAGCAGATGTGGACGCCTGATGTTTCCGTTCTGTTTGTAGATGACACTGATATAAATGCAACCGTCGCAACAGGTGTCATGAACCAGATGGAGATCAAATGCGATATTGCATCCTCAGGCATTACCGCTATCGATATGGTAATGAATAATGAGTATGATCTTGTATTTATGGATATGATCATGCCGGTCATGAACGGTACGGATACCATGAAGGAAATAAGGATGCTCGGAGGAGAGAAATATACCGAGCTGCCTATAATAGCCATGACTGAAAATGCGGTCAATGAAGACCGTGAAAAGCTTATCGAGGATGGCTTTACCGATATGATAGTTAAGCCATTTGACAGAAGAACCCTTGCGACGATCATCATGAATAATGTTGAAAGAAGCAAGATCAAATACAGAACCTCCGATATGGATCAGTATATCAGAGAGTCGAGATTCAGCGAGGGACTTGAGAAGCTGTCCGAAATCCTTGAGGTCAGCCGTATTCTTGAGAAGATTGGCGGAAATATCGATGTTTATAACAAGCTGGTATCAAGCTTCTACAGCAGAAATATGAATGCCGGTGAAGAGCTTAGAATCAAATTTGAATCCGATTACAGAAGCTTCAGAAATCGTATTCATGGTATAAGAACCAGCAGCGGTAATATCGGTGCTGATGATATTCTCTCTATGGCATCGACCCTTGAAGCAGCGGTAAATATCGGTAATAAAAACTATGTAAGAGATAATCTTTCTGTATTTCTTGAAAAACTTCAGGAAACAGTTGCCGCTATCGGTGAATATCTGGTATTTATTGATGCGAATAAGGGCATAACAGATGCTGAATTTGCCGAGCAGGTTTCTGAGGAAGCAGGATATGGTGATGCTGCCAAGGCTGAAGAAGGCACTTCAGGCACAGAAAACATGCCGGAAGAAGCCGATGATACGGAAGAGGCAGCAGGTAATGTTTCAGAAACCATCGATCAGGAGATACTTCTTGAAATCGGCAGGAAGGCTTCCGTGGAAGATGGCGTAGGTATCATAGATGATTACTATAAGCTGTGTGGTGTTACATACACGGGCGAGAATGTTGATTTCATGAATGCTCTCAGAGAGAGTATAGAAGATGAGGACTACGCCGCAATCGCGGAGATGGTGGATACGTATATTAATTTGAAGAGTTAAAAAATAGTAAAAGCAACAGCAACAGCAACCGCCGAATAACGACGGTTGCAACTGTTTATGACAGCAACAGCAACCGCCGAACCCGTCGACTGCGTCGCCGGTCGTCCCTGCGGGACTATTGTTCGGCGATAGATTGCTGCGCAATCTATAACAAAAACCACAAACAGCCAACTGACTGCAAGCAGTCGTTGTCTATCTGTGGTTTTTTGTTGCAGTTGCTTATTGTACTAAATTTTATACAATTTAATCCCTTTACAAATTGTATAAAATATATTATTATTCAAGCTGCAAAGGATGGTATTCGAAAGAAACTGTACCTTAGAATTTAATAGCTGACATATTAGAGCATGCTTTCATTTTACTTTAGTTTTAAAACCAAAGCATAGATGAAAGGTGGTGATGGTATGAGGATTGGATTTATCGGAGCCGGCAGAGTCGGATGTACTTTAGGAAAGTACATGAAGCTCCACGGAGTAGATGTTTCAGGTTTTTGGAACAGGACACCGGAGCGGGCGAAGGAAGCGGCAGAGTTTACTGATACTTTGTACTATGAAGACGTGAATGACCTTATAAAGGGAAGCAATGCGATATTTATAACTGTCAGCGACAATAGTATTTCAGAGGTTTTTTCTTCTCTCGATAAGAAAGAACTAAAGGGCAGGCTGATCGCTCATACCAGCGGAGCC
>CAMNMC010000068.1 GCA_946544235.1 uncultured Lachnospiraceae bacterium
GTATTTATCAGGAGCGGAGAGAATATTTCGCTGGAAGATAAAGTAGTTTTGATCGTGGATGAATCGCTTAAAGAATATATATTCTGATCGGAAATGTATTTAAAATAATTTGTATTGACAAATGTAAGCGCTTACATTACACTAACATTACACTTGAATTATATTCATAGAGTTTATGATTTTTGAAACTGCAGGCTCTGTGGATAAAAAAAGGGAGTATAACTAATCCTTACAACGGGGTTATGTAATCAGAGACAAGGAGATGGCATATGAAAGAAAAAAATCAGGCAGTTTTATCTGATATGGTTGCTTTTGTTGCCTGTGCTGGATGCGCGGCCGGCAAAGCAAGATTTCAGGACAAATGCAGCAGCTGCCGGGAGGCAGTTGAAGCCGGTTTTATCAGAGGCGAGTGTAAGAGTGGATGTGTGGGCGTAGGCTCATGCGTACCTGTATGTAAGCAGGGCGCCATCAGCATTCAGGACGGAAAGATAGTGATCGACCGTGAGAAATGTAATGGCTGCGGAGACTGTGCAGCTGAGAATGTTTGTCCACAGAGACTTATAAAGATGATCCCAAGAAAGGCTACGAACTTTATCCCATGTTCTTCTACAGAAGAAGAGGAGAGCGTAGTAAGGGCAACCTGCGGTTATGGATGCATTGCCTGCGGTGAATGCGAGCGTTCATGCCCTAAGGGCGCGGTTTCGATAGTAAATAATCATGCGGTTATAGATTATGATAAATGTGTCGGCTGTGAGGCCTGCACTATAAAGTGCAAGAAGAAGATCATCGTGGATACACTCCATGATCTGACAAAGCTTAAGGAAAAGGTTGCATTTGTAAAGTGTTCCGGCGGTTCAAGAACTTCGGCTGTATTTGAAGGCATGGGCATCAATAAGTGTTCTGACGCAGTGAAGCAGGATGCGAAGGCTCTTGGTATCTGTACCACGGGCTGCTGCGGACAGGGAGACTGTACTGCAGTCTGCCGGTTCGGCGCTATTTCCGTTGTGAACGGAACGGCTGTTGTGGATCCTGAGAAGTGTGTTGGCTGCAGGGACTGTACTTTTGCATGTCCTAGAAATCTTATAACCATGGTTCCTTATCAGGGCATGAAGCTGGTTCCATGCTCATCAACAGATGATTATGAGGATAAGCTTAAGGTCTGTGATTCAGCATGCATCGGCTGTGAGGACTGCGTAAATAACTGTCCGAACGGTGCGATCTACATGGAAGAGAAACATGCGGTGGTAGATCCTTCTCTTTGCGAGAACTGCAAGATGTGCCAGTATGTTTGTATGAGAAATGTTATTAAGGAACAGAAGGTTCCGGATTATATATATCTGCAGAGAGCAGCGCTCGCCAATGATGCGCTGGACGATAAGCCTGCGTGCTGTGACGGCCAGGCAAATAAAGCAGCAGACGAGAAGCCTGCGTGCTGTGACGGCCAGGCAAATAAAGCAGTAGACAAGATGGGAGGGGATCAGTAATGCGTACAAGAAAGACTATGGATGGAAATACAGCTGCAGCACATGTGGCATATGCATTTTCAGAGGTTTCAGCCATATATCCGATCACACCATCCTCACCTATGGCAGAAAGTATGGACGAATGGGCTGCTGCCGGACGTAAGAACCTTTTTGGTGAGAAGGTAAATATCATCGAAATGGAATCCGAAGGCGGAGCTGCCGGAGCAGTACATGGTTCGATCACGGCCGGTGCGTATACGACTACATTTACAGCTTCCCAGGGACTTCTTCTGATGATCCCGAACATGTATAAGCTGGCAGGAGAACAGACTCCGACAGTATTTCATGTTGCTGCCAGAGCTCTGGCGACACATGCACTTTCAATATTTGGCGACCATTCCGATGTAATGAGCTGCCGTCAGACCGGCTTTGCCATGCTCTGCTCTAACAATGTTCAGCAGGTTATGGATCTTGGCGCAGTTGCTCATCTTGCGACAATCGCAGGAAAGCTGCCTATGATGCATTTCTTTGACGGTTTCAGAACATCTCATGAATATCAGAAGATCGAGGTCTGGGATTATGAGGATCTCAGAGAGATGGTGGACTGGGATGCAGTTAAGCGCTTCCGTGAGAAGGCACTGAATCCTGAGCATCCTCATCTTTTGGGTTCGGCAGAACAGCCGGAGACCTTCTTCCAGCATCGTGAGGCCTGCAATACAGCCTATCTCGAGACTGTGGAGACCATCGCTAAATACATGGAAATGGTTAACAGCAGGATCGGTACGGATTATAAGCCGTTTAATTATTATGGTGCAGCTGATGCAACTGAGATCCTTGTAGCTATGGGCTCAGTTTGTGACGCTGCAGAAGAAGTAGTTGATTATCTTAACGCACAGGGACGTAAGGTTGGTATCGTTGAGGTTCATCTTTACAGACCATTCTCAGCTGAGTACCTGACAAAGGTTATACCTGAGACCGTTAAGAAGATAGCTGTTCTTGACAGGACAAAGGAGCCGGGAAGCCCGGGAGAACCACTGTTCCTGGATGTATGCAGTGCCCTTCGCGGAACTCCGTGGAAGGATTGCCTGATTGTCGGAGGACGTTACGGACTCGGTTCCAAGGATGTTCAGCCGGGAGATATTCAGGCTGCATTTGAAAATCTGTGGAGTGAGTCTCCTAAGAGAGAGTTCACTCTTTCAATAAATGATGATGTGACATATCTTTCACTACCTGTTACTTCAAATCCTGATGTAGCAGCAAAGGATACTGTTGCATGTAAGTTCTGGGGACTCGGTGCAGACGGTACTGTAGGTGCTAACAAAAACTCCGTAAAGATCATAGGTGACCATACGGACAAATACGTTCAGGCGTATTTCCAGTATGATTCCAAGAAGTCCGGCGGTGTGACAATATCACATCTTCGTTTCGGAGACAGCCCTATCAAGTCAACATACTATGTAAAGCAGGCGGATTTTGTTGCGTGCCATAACTCTGCATATCTCACAAAATATGAGATGGTGCAGGATGTAAAACCGGGCGGGGCATTTCTTCTTAACTGTACCTGGACTGATGAGGAGCTTGAGGAGCATATTCCTGCAGCGGTTAAGAAATATATAGCTGAAAATAACATCAGATTCTATACCTGCGATGCGGTTGATATCGCCAAGAAGGTAGGACTCGGTGCAAGACGTACCAATACGGTACTTCAGGCAGCTTACTTCCATATAGCACAGATAATTGATATCGATAAAGCTGTCGGCTATATGAAGGATGCAATCGTTAAGACCTATTCAAAGAAGGGTCAGAATATAGTTGATATGAACTGTGCGGCTGTTGACGGCGGTGTGGAAAGTGTTCATGAGGTTAAGGTTCCTGAACATTGGAAGAATGTTGCTGACGATCCGGCTCCTGAGAGATTAGTGGGCCGTGATAAGATGCATACGGATTATCTGAACAATATACTTGTGCCTACAAATACACTTACCGGTGATAATTGTCCTGTTTCCGTATTTATGGATACTGCAAACGGTGTTCTTCCGTCAGGTACGGCAATGTATGAAAAACGTGGTATCGCTGCGGATCTTCCACACTGGTGCTCAGGTAACTGTATGCAGTGTAATATGTGCGCATATGTATGTCCTCACGGTGTTGTAAGACCATTCGTACTGACTGCCGAGGAGGCTAAGGACTATCCGGATGCTGTGCCTATGAAGGGTACAAAGGATAAGTATTTTGTACTTGGCTTCTCTGCAAAGGATTGTACAGGCTGCGGTTCCTGCGCTGAGGTCTGCCCGGCTCGTAAGAAAGCGCTCGAGATGAAGGCTATGGATTCAGAATTCATGGAGAGAGAGCAGGCTAAATATGACAAGCTCTTCGCTACAGTTCATAATGAAGACAGACAGGTACCATTTGATAAGAATACAGTTAAGGGTTCACAGTTTACACAGCCGCTCATGGAATTCTCCGGAGCATGTCCGGGCTGCGGCGAATCACCTTACGCAAAGCTTGTAACACAGCTTTTCGGTGACAGGATGATCGTAGCAAATGCAACCGGCTGCTCAATGATCTGGGGCTGTTCGGCACCTTCCACTCCATATACGGTAAATAAGGAAGGACGCGGACCTGCATGGGCAAACTCTCTCTTCGAGGATAATGCAGAGTTTGGTTACGGTATGGCTACAGCTGTAAATGCAAGAAGAAATGAGCTGAAGACTGCTGTTGAAGCTCTTAAAGATGATAATGCGGAAATAACAGCGGCTGCAGATAAGTGGCTCGGCGTCATGAATGACGGAGATAAAGCCAGGGCAGCAGGTGAGGAACTCCTTGAGGCTTGTAAGGCTCTTGCTGAAACAGATAAGAATGCAGCATATGTCGTTAATAATTCGGATCTTCTGGGCAAGCCGTCAGTATGGCTGTTTGGTGGAGACGGATGGGCTTATGATATCGGCTATGGCGGACTGGATCATGTTCTTGCTTCCGGAGAGAATGTAAACGTACTCGTATTTGATACTGAGGTATATTCAAATACAGGTGGTCAGTCTTCAAAAGCTACGCCTGTCGGAGCTGTTGCTAAGTTCGCAGCATCCGGTAAGAAGGTTAAGAAGAAGGATCTGGCTCAGATAGCGATGGCTTATGGATATATTTACGTGGCACAGATTGCAATGGGTGCAAATCCGGCGCAGACAATTAAAGCTCTCAAAGAAGCTGAGTCTTATGACGGACCATCACTCATTATTGCATATGCACCATGTATCAACCATGGCGTTAAGGCAGGTATGAATAAGAGCATGCCTGAGATGCGTAATGCTGTTCGTTCAGGTTACTGGAACTTACTCCGCTATGACCCTCGTCTTGCAGAGAAGGGTCAGAACCCGCTTAGTTTGGACAGCAGTAAGCCGACAGAAAACTATCAGGATTTCCTGATGGGTGAAGTAAGATATAATTCACTGAAACTTCGTTTCCCTGAGCAGGCAGAGGCTCTGTTTAAGAAGGGTGAGGAAGCGGCAAGTGAGAGATATGCGGTACTGCACCATATGGCTATGGATAAGAAAGGGGGTAATGCGTAGTGATAAATCTCAGCAGAGAAGGAACTTTGATGCCTGAACAGGATCCTAAGGTTCGTGTAAATAATAATGACGAGGTTGCCCTGGGCTATACCGAGGAGATGGCGGTCCGTGAGGCGCTGCGCTGCCTCAAATGCCGTGAGCATCCGTGTATGACATCAGGCTGCCCTATCCATAACAATATACCTGCATTTATAGAGAAGATAACGGAGGGAGCTTTCGAGGAGGCTTATCAGATCCTTTCGGAGACTACAGCACTTCCTGCAGTATGCGGAAGAGTATGCCCACAGTATCTTCAGTGTGAAGGAAAATGTGTCCGTGGTGACAAGGGAAGTCCGGTTGCTATCGGTGCACTGGAAAGATTTGTGGCTGACTGGCACAGACATAATACTGTAGAAGAAGCATCTGCAGCTTCAGAATCAGAGAAGAAGCAGAAAAAAGTTGCTGTTATCGGCTCCGGTCCTGCAGGTATCGCATGTGCCGGAAAGCTGGCTGATAAGGGCTATGCTGTTATTATATTTGAAAAAGAGAAGAAGGCCGGCGGCGTACTGAGCTATGGTATTCCTGAGTTCCGACTGCCTAGGGAGATAGTTGATACTGAGCTTGAGAAGCTTCAGAAAACAGGCGTAGTTATAAATACAGAAAAGGAACTTGGCAGGGATATCGGCATTGATTCCATCATGGAGCAGGGCTTCGATGCTGTATTTATCGGAAACGGTGCCGGAAAGTCTATCCGTCTCGGAATTCCGGGACAGGAGCTTAAGGGCGTTCTGCCTGCATCAGGTTTCTTGTATGATGCAAATATCAGAAAAGAGTATCCGAAGGCTGAAAAGATAGCAGTCATCGGCGGCGGAAATGTAGCTATGGATGCGTGCCGTGCAGCGGCTCGTGTACCGGGCGTGCAGAAGGTTTATGTGGTTTACAGACGTTCCATGGCAGAGATGCCTTCAGATCCGAAGGAGCTTCGCGAGGCTGTGGCTGAAGGAATTGAGTTCATCTACCTTACCGGACCTGTAGAGGTTGTGGGAGATGGTGAAAAGGCAGTGGGCCTGAAGTGCCAGAAGATGGAGCTTGCCGAGCCTGATGCATCCGGAAGAAGAAAGCCTGTTCCAATCCCTGGTTCAGAGTTCGTTCTTGAAGTAGACTGCATCATTGAGGCTATTGGAAGTGAGAGTGACAATGACGGTTTTGGTGATCTTGAGAAGAGCTCTCGCGGCTATATCACGACAGATCCTGACACATTTGCAACATCACGTCCGGGTGTTTTTGCCGGCGGCGATACTGTGACCGGTCCTAAGACCGTTATCGCGGCTATGGGTGCCGGAATAAAGGCGGCTGAGTCGATAGCAGAATATCTGGAGAAATAATGAGCATACCGGTTGTATTGAAAAATATGACCGGTATTTTGCTACCCGGAAGACGAGCTGCTGGAAAGAGGCGGAAAGTTGTGATATTATGGGTAGGACGAATAAATGCTAAATGATTAATTTGAAAGAGATTGATACAAAAAGAATAATACAAAGGAATAATACAAAGAAATAATACAAAGATTAATATAAAAAGATAATGTGATAAAGGAGTCATGCAAGGGTGTTGAGCAAGGATGTCAGAAGTAGAATATTAAGGATGCCGGCTGTATTTTTGGCGCTGTTTTTTATAGTGACGATCTTCGGAGGCGGTTTATTTGTGTCTGCGGAAGAAACTACGGCTGCTGAAGAAACTACGGCTGCGGAAGAAACTACGGCTGCGGAAGAAACTACGACTGCGGGATCGGAATTGGATGAGTCATCGAAGTATAAGCAGTTCGTCAGTGAATATGCATATCTGGACGGAGACGCTATAAAGAAAGAACTGCAGGCATTGTATGAGGAAAATAAGGAAAGTACACCTTCGATATCAATAAGCGTTTTCGGAGAAACAGAAGATTTATGCTCGGTGGTTTACGGAAATGCCAATGTTGAGGATGCTGTGGCAGCTGATGAAGATACGATCTATGAATGGGGGTCTGTCAGTAAACTCCTGGTCTGGGTCAGTGTAATGCAGCTTTATGAGCAGGGCAAACTGGATGTGTCTGAGGATATTACAAAATATCTTCCTGAGGACTTTTTGAAATACCAGTCATCAGAAAACCCGATCACCATGAATAATCTTATCAATCATGATGCAGGCTTCCTTTCACCTTATAAGGATGTTGAAACAAGTAATCTGGACGAGCTTATGCCTCTTGATGAAGCATTGAAGAAGACTGAACCGGCGCAGGTATATGAGCCTGGAGAGGTGGTTGCATATTCCAACTGGGGCACCGCACTTGCTGCTTATATAGTTGAACAGATCAGCGGCATGGATTACGCTGAGTATGTGAAGATAAATATACTTGACAGGCTGGGTATGGAGCATACTGCCGTAAAGCCTGATCTTTCAGATAACCCATGGGTGGCTGAGAGAAGAGATCAAACATATGGCTATTATTACGAAGACGAGAAGCTGACTTCAATGGGTTCATGCCGTGCATATATCCATATTTATCCGGCAGGTGCCGTAACCGGTACCATAGGGGATCTTAAGAAGTTTGCCCGTGCATTTCTCTGTAACAGCGAGGATTCGGTACTCTTTGAGAAACCGGATACATTGGAACTGATGCTGTCACCGTCTCTCTATTATTCAGGAACGAGTGTTCCGAGATTCTGTCATGGTTTTGAGGCTGATATTTACGGTAAGGGAAGGCTTATACTCGGACATGGAGGAAATACCACCGGGTTCACGGCTCTTCTGCAGTTTGATCCGGAGAGCAGGACCGGTCTTGTCATGATGACAAATGTCCGTGCAGAAAGAACTTTCAGATCAAGGCTTCCGGAAATAGTGTACGGTAAGCCGGATTATTCGGAGATCTCCGGTGGAGACTTCACGCGGCTGGATTTTACAGGTCATTATATTATGAGCGGCGGAACCTTTGAGAAGGGCTGCTTTTCACTGTACAGCTTCCTGACGGATCGCCTTCATATCAGAGAACAGAATGGCGAATACACAAGCAACAGCGGTATATCATCAATAAAGCAGCTTTCGGACAATGTGGCTGTAGTAACTCTGGTCAACGGAGAGGAGCAGCTGTATTTTATAAAATATGATTCGGATGGAAAGTTTGAAGGACTCCAGAATACATCGATTGACTTTATCAGGATCAGTAATTTTAAGTTTACACTGCAGATGGTACTCATGCTGGGAATGATACTTGCACTTGTAATAATGATGGTGCTTCTTGTTGCGCATCTGCTAAAGATCAGACGTTTTAAGGATCCGGATATCAGAAGATACAAGCTATGCGAGATCAATGTGGGAATAGCTGAGGCCATACTTGCGGCCGCTATAAGTCTGCTCTTCCTGTTTGGCGTAAATAATATCATACTCCGTGCTATATTCTGTGTAGTTGCTACGGCATTCCTTGCACTGATGATCGAGCTTCTTTTCATGACTCACAGAAGGGGTAAAAAGGACGAGATCAGTAAAGTACTTATCCTGGAGGATGTATGTGGATTCTTTATCCTGGTCGGATTTATCTATTGGAGATTATATCAGTTCTGGGGATTCTAAGAAGACGGATTCTATGTAGATGTAAGAGGTAGTTTTCGCTGCCTCTTACATTTTTTTTGCACTTTCTTACATTTTTCTTTCATAAAACCCGAGAAATATGAATAAAAAATCTTAATATTTTAATATTTTTCAGTTGAATTGTTCCCATGGATTTATTATATTAATAAAGAGGTTCACAGTATTTTTTGCATGTGAGGCTATATAGAAGTCAAAAGGACATCTATATGATATTAAATAATGAAAGGGGTTACACAAAATGAACATTTATGACATTGCCCAGATGGCAAATGTGTCTATTGCAACTGTCTCCAGAGTGGTAAATAACAGCCCGAAGGTCAGCGAGAAAACCCGGAAAAAGGTCATGGATATCATTGACCGTTACGGATATACCCCAAATGTTTTTGCTCAGGGACTTGGTCTCAATACCATGCATACTATCGGAATTCTTGTTCCGACTATTTCGGATCTTTATATTTCCAGAGCTGTTGCCTGTATAGAGGAGAACCTGCATGAGATGGGTTATGATATCATTCTCAGCTGCAGCGGCTATACTGCAAAGTCCAAGGAAATTCATATAGAGATGCTTCTTTCCAAAAGGATCGATGCACTTATTCTTGTGGGTTCTACCTATGCCGGCTCGGATGATGAGACACATAATACGGACTATATCGCGAAAGCGGCAGAAGAGATCCCGGTATTTATAATCAATGGTCTGATCGATGGCGAGAACATCTACTGCAATGCAGCGGAGGATTATCGCATTTCTTATGATGTAACAAAAGAACTTATCACCAGAGGAAGAAAGAATATTATATTCCTCACGGATTCCAAATCCTACAGCGCAAATCAGAAGAAGCGCGGTTATGAGAATGCTCTGAAAGATGCAGGACTCGCTATATCACAGGATCATGTCCTCTTTATGAAGAATGATATAGATATGGTGAGAAGCCTTTTCTGCAATTATGATTATCTGGATTATGACGCTGTATTTGCAACTGATGATGCCATGGCTATAGGCGTGCTTAAATACCTTGAATCTATCGGTAAGAAGGTTCCGGCAGAGGTCAGCGTTATCGGATATAACAATTCCCAGCTCTGCAAATGCACTACTCCTGAGCTTACTTCGGTTGATAATAAAGTTGAACTGGTGGCGCTTCAGACGGTCAATAATCTCAGGGAAGTTTTAAACGGAAATGACAGAGTAATGCACAAGAATATGGTTGCCTGCGAGCTGATAAGAAGAGGTACCATGTGATGGCCGAAATATTTTTTGAAAATTTTTAAATTTTTTATTGACAAATGTAAGCGCTTACATTATATTCAATATGAACACAGAAAAAGTTTTGAAAAATGACGTAAATAAATGGTATTTATCAGACCAAAAGAATGATAGTGCTTTACCAAATAAGAAGATTAATTTTATATGAGATAGAAAAGGGAGGTAATTATGGAATTAGGTTTAAGACCAAAGGAAGAATGCATGTTTGATGCAGTGAGCCTCGGAGAGGTTATGCTGAGACTTGATCCGGGTGAAGGAAGGATCAAAACAGCCCGTTCGTTTAAAGCGTGGGAAGGCGGCGGAGAATACAACGTTATAAGAGGTCTCAGAAGATGCTTCGGAATGAAGACAGCTGTTTTAACAGCATTTGCAGATAATGAAGTTGGTAAGCTTATGGAGGATTTTATTCTTCAGGGCGGTGTTGATACATCACTTATCAAGTGGATGAAGACAGATGGTATCGGCAGAGTTTGCAGAAACGGTATCAACTTTACAGAGAGAGGCTTCGGTATCCGCGGTGCTCTCGGATGTTCAGACAGAGCAAATACAGCAATCTCCAAGGCAACAGCTGAGGATTTTGATTTTGAATATGTATTTGGAAAGCTTGGAGTAAGATGGCTTCATACAGGCGGTATATATGCAGCGCTTTCAGAAACAAGCTCACAGACAGTTATCGAGGCTATCAAGACAGCCAAGAAATATGGAACTATCGTATCTTACGACCTTAACTATCGTCCTTCAATGTGGAGTGCTATCGGCGGTCAGGAGAAGGCTCAGGAAGTTAACAAGGAGATTGCAAAGTACGTTGACGTTATGATCGGCAACGAGGAAGACTTCACAGCATGCCTTGGTTTCGAGGTTGAAGGAAACGATGAGAACCTCAAGGAGCTTAACCTTGACGGATACAAGAAGATGATCAATGAGGCTGCTAAGACATATCCTAACTTCAAGGTTGTTGCAACAACACTTAGAACAGTTAAGACAGCTACAGTAAATGACTGGAGCGCTATCTGCTGGGCAGATGGAGAGATCTACAAGGCAGCACAGTATGATGGACTTGAGATCATGGACCGTGTGGGCGGCGGTGATTCATTTGCATCAGGACTTGTATACGGACTCATGACAACAGGTGATCCTGAGAAGGCTGTTAATTATGGAGCAGCACACGGAGCACTTGCCATGACAACACCGGGTGACACAACAATGGCTTCACTTAAGGAAGTTGAGGGCATCATGAGCGGCGCGGGAGCAAGAGTTAAGAGATAGTATTTTAAATTTGCCAAGTGTTTTTTTATACCCCATAGATGTGATCATGAAAAAAGGCCGGTATAGCAGCTTAGAGGGCTATACCGAGCCGAATTCATGAGAGAAAGGAAGGTTTATCAGATGGAACTTAGAACAGCAGCATCCCCAAAGGATGTTAAATATTATACAACAGAAAGACTCAGAGAAGAGTTTCTCATCGAGAAGGTATTCTTTGAGGATGAGATAAGACTCGTATACAGTCACATAGACAGAATAATCACAGGTGCAGCAATGCCTGTGGAGAAGGAACTTAAGCTTGAAGCAGGAGATGAGCTTCGCGCAAAGTATTTCCTTGAGAGAAGAGAGATGGGTGTTATCAATATCGGTGGTGATGGGGTTATCACTGTTGATGGTAAGGATTACACAGTTGCTCACAGAAATGGAATGTACATTGGAATGGGTAAACAGGATATCGTATTTAAGGCTATCGATCCTGCAAATCCACCTAAATTTTATATAAACAGTGCTCCGGCACATGCCGAATATCCGACAGTGCTGATCAAAGTCAGCGGAGAGCCTGAAGAAGGCGTTGTCATCATTAAGGATGAGAACAAGAAGGAGCTTGGTTCTCTGGAGCAGTCAAATCACAGAACGATCTGCAAATACATTCTTCCGGGACAGGTTGAAAGCTGTCAGCTTGAGATGGGTATGACTCATCTTGAACCGGGAAGCGTATGGAATACAATGCCTTGTCATACACATGACAGAAGAATGGAAGTTTATCTGTATTTTGAGATTCCTGAGGATGCATTTGTTATGCATTTCATGGGAGAGCCTCAGCAGACAAGACATATAGTTATGAGAAATGAACAGGCAGTCATCTCGCCAAGCTGGTCTATCCATTCAGGCTGCGGATCACAGAATTATACCTTTATCTGGGGTATGGTTGGCGAGAATCAGGATTTTGATGACATGGATGATGTAAGGAATCAGGATCTTTTATAATCAATAGCGGTTTTTATACTTCCTAAAAATATAATATGCTAATTTCGTGGATTATATACCGGCACACATCATAGACGGACATAAACGGTATATAATTCCATGGAAAAGGCCACCAAAAGGATTTAAGGAAAGTTTTATTTGATAGAAAAGGAGAATTAGGTATGAGTGATTTTCTTCAGAAGTTTGCACTTACAGGTAAGGTAGCATGGATCACAGGAGCTTCATATGGACTTGGTTTTGCATATGCTAAGGCATTTGCAGAGGTTGGTGCGAAGATCGTGTTTAATGATATCAATCAGGAGCTTGTTGATCGTGGGATAGAGAATTATAAGGCAGAGGGCATCGAGGTTTACGGTGCTGTGTGTGATGTTACAAAAGAGGATCAGGTTCAGAAGTTTGTTGCTGATGTGACAGAGAAGGTAGGACCTATTGATATCCTCGTAAATAATGCAGGAATCATCAGAAGGATCCCTATGCATGAGATGTCAGTTAAGGATTGGGATCTTGTAATAAATATCGACCTCACAGGACCATTCATCTGCTCTAAGGCAGTTATCCCAAGCATGATGGAAAGAGGCGGCGGAAAGATCATCAACGCATGTTCAATGATGAGTGAGTTCGGACGTGAGACAGTTTCAGCATATGCTGCAGCTAAGGGTGGACTTAAGATGCTTACAAGAAATATCTGTTCAGAATACGGACAGTACAATATCCAGTGTAATGCTATAGGACCTGGTTATATTGCTACACCTCAGACAGCTCCTCTTCGTGAGAAGCAGGCTGATGGCTCTATGAATCCTTTCGACAGATTCATCCGTTCAAAGACACCTGCTCAGAGATGGGGACGTACAGAGGATCTTATGGGTCTTGCAGTATTCCTTGCATCTGAAGCATCTGACTTCATCAATGGCCAGGTTATCTATATTGACGGCGGTATTTCAGCTTATATCGGCCAGGATCCAAACAATCTGGATGAATCCAAGTTCGCCGCTGAAGAAGAGTCAGATACAGACGTTAAGACAGCTGATAAATAATTAATTTTGATATAGAAGGACCGGACAGCTTACAGGACGGTCTATAGGAGAATAAAATGAACAGCGAGAAAACAGTTAAGGCTTTAGAGAAATTTTCAGAGGTTGGTATAATCCCGGTTGTTGTTCTGAATGATGCAAAGAATGCAGAGCCACTGGGTAAGGCACTTATGGAAGGCGGACTTCCTGCAGCTGAGGTTACATTCAGAACAGATGCAGCAGAAGAGTCTATCAGGATCATGGCTGAGAAGTTCCCTGACATGCTTGTAGGTGCCGGTACGGTTCTTACGATAGAACAGGTTGACAGAGCTGTTGCAGCTGGTGCAAAATTCATTGTTTCGCCCGGCTTTGATGCAGATATAGTTAAGTATTGTCTGGAGAAGGATATTCCGGTATGTCCGGGTATCCAGACCCCAACAGAGCTTATTCAGGCTGTTAAGCTTGGACTTGACCACGTTAAGTTCTTCCCTGCAGAGAATGCAGGCGGACTCAGCATGATCAATGCGGTCGGAGCAGCTTTCCCTAAGGTAAAGTTCATGCCGACAGGCGGTATCAATGCTTCGAATGTAGTTGAATATCTTAAATCTTCAAAGATATTCTGCTGCGGTGGAAGCTGGATGGTTAAAGGAGCTCTGATAGATGCCGGTGATTTCGATAAGATCAGAGAGCTTACTGCAGAAGCAGCAGGAATCGTAAAAGCTAATCGATAGACTGACATATTTATTAATGCCCACAATTTTTGCCCGCAAGGGCGAACCTTCCTTATATTAGCCTGGATGGCCATAACATCCAGGCTGATTTATTAATAAGGACAATATAGATAGTTTAGGAGGAAAATATAATGGAATTTGGTTTTGGTTCAATGATCGAAAGGTTAAAGAAGGATCCGAAGAAGATCGTTCTTACGGAGGGCTCTGACCCAAGAATACTTGAGGCGGCTTCCAGACTTCTTGCCAGCAACTTTCTTCATCCGGTGCTTCTCGGCAAATATGATGAGGTAACAAAGGCGGCAGAGGAAGCAGGTTTTAACATCCGCGGTGCGGAGATCATTGATCCTGATAATTATGATAGATTTGATGAGATGGTTGATGCATTTGTTGAGATCAGAAAAGCAAAGGGCATGACAAAGGAGAAGGCTGAGAAGATACTTCGTCAGGCTAATTATTTTGGTACCATGCTCGTACAGATGAAGGTTGCAGACTGTCTCCTGGGTGGTGCTACTTATTCAACGGCTGATACAGTCAGACCGGCACTTCAGATCATCAAGACTAAACCGGGCAATTCAATCGTTTCTTCATGCTTTATCCTTGTTCGTCCGTCGGCAACCGGTGGAAATGAGGTTATCGCCATGGCAGATTGCGCTATAAATATAAGCCCTTCAGAAGATGAACTTGTTGAGATATGTGGTGAGACTATACGTTGTGCAAAGGTTTTCGGTATCGACCCTAAGGTAGCATTCCTTTCTTATTCAACCCATGGTTCAGGTGCAGGTGATACGGTCACAAAGATGAGAAATGCTACCATGAAAGCAATCGAGGAATACCCTGATGTTCCGATCGATGGTGAATTCCAGTTTGATTCAGCAGTTTCTCCTAGAGTTGCACGTCAGAAGTGTCCTGGTTCACCTGTTGCAGGATATGCAAATACATTTATTTTCCCTGATATAAATGCCGGAAATATCGGTTACAAGATAGCGCAGAGAATGGGTAATTTTGAGGCGTATGGTCCAATCCTCCTCGGACTCAATGCCCAGATAAATGATCTTTCAAGAGGCTGCAATGCGATCGAGGTTTACTCCATGGCAATTATCACTGCTTCCCTTGCATAATGGTTGTAAGATAAGGCTGAATATGGTAGGATTAATACATAGGTAGTTTTTGTTATGTATATTTTTTAAGAGGCAGTAATATGTATACAAAAGAACAACTTATTAAAAATCCATATTTTGCAAAAATTCTTGAAAATGAAGATTTGACAAGGATCATAGATTCTCTTACTGGCGTTATCTCAAGGCCTTACATTATAGGGATGATACGTTATCTGATCGACCATAAGATACCGTTTACGGCAGCCATGCTTGATCTTGATAATTTCAAATTCGTAAATGATACCTATGGTCATAAGGTCGGCGATGGAGTCCTTCAGGGCGTTTCAACTGATATGATCGGTTATCTCGATGATTACGGATTCGTTGGAAGATTCGGCGGAGATGAATTTATCATCGTCAATCTGAGGGATCTGGAATATGCAGATAAGAAGAGCTTCTACCTGAATATGTATGCGAATTTCAGGGTTCTGCGTAAAAATATCAAGCTGGAGCACTGCGATCCATTTATCACAGGTACAATTGGTAGTGCTACATATCCAACTGATGCAGATAATTATGATGAACTGTTTCTTCTGATGGACAAAACTCTTTATCGTGGCAAGACCAAGGGACGTAACTGTTATATCATCTATCTTGAGGAGAAGCATAAGGATATACAGATAGAGGAGCTTTCCAAGCATGGACTGTATCAGACCTTTTACAATATTTCCCGTAAGTTTGATAAGGGAAAGGATCTGATGGATAAGCTCTGGGAGATGTTTTCGGTGCTTCAGGAGGATCTCAGGATATCTGATCTTTTCTATATTTCCGCAGATGAATATATCCGTGATATCATGGGAAAACATGACAGGGTATTCGTTTCGGATGTTTCTCGTATCCTGAAGGATGATATGTATATAACAAATAACACAGAAGAGCTTAAGGATACATATGTAGAGCTGTATAGTTATCTGAAATCAAATGAATTAGAGACATTGCTTATTACCAGTATATCTTTGGAAGGGCAGAAGATGGGTTACCTGATGTGTGCGGAGCCGCATACCCTCAGAATCTGGCAGGAGGATGAGTGTGCAATACTTCTCTTCGTGGGCAAGCTCCTTGCAGGATATTTACTTAGAACAGGAAGCAGACTGTAGGCGGCAGATAAAAAAACAACTGAATGCAGTAAACAATTACAATATAGCGATTAAAAATAAAATAAAAAACACCGGAACCGTTTATGATGGTTCCGGTGTTTTCTGTTGTTTATCCGGTCCTAACTATATCAGGATTATAATCCGTGTTTCTTCCTGGATATATCAGGGTTACAGTCCATGCTCCTTCTTGTAGCGCGGGACGACGATAAGTGCGGTAACGACAGCCATAACTGCGACCGATACATTACTGATCATCATGACCATTCCGACGCTCTTTTCTCCAAAATCAGTGAAATTCTGCAGAAACCAGAAGACCGGTATCCTGAAGATAAATACTCTCGATACATTCAGTACCATGGTGAGCTTGGTCTTGCCCAGTCCGTATAAGAGAGCCATTACAGCTGCAAAGGCACCCAGCGGTACGCCGCCGATGGCTTCGTATTTGTAGACCTGGATGATCAGCCTTTGGAACTCAGGATCTCCGCCATCGAAGAGGTGGCTGAAGAAGTTGATATTTAATACAGTAAAGCCGCAGATAAATACACTCATGATGACATTTACAAGCACTGTACTGTAGAAGGCTTCAAGAACACGTTTATATTTGCCTGCTCCGAAATTCTGACTGACTATGGCTGAAGTGCCGTCCTGAAAACCATTCTGCGGATTCGTCGTTATGCCGCCCAGATTGTTGGAAACACCCATGGCGCCCACCATCAGGGAGCCGTATTCATCGCACATTGAATTGACTACGGTCTTGCCGGAAGCAAACAGTATTTTTTCCAGTATGATCGGAATAGAAACCTTGATCATTGGAAGATTGACGCTCTTATTCAGGGTTATGCATTTAGCTGAGAAGCCGAAGGCATTGTTTTTTGCGGTGCTGTTTTTTACTGCAAATATGAACAGAAGGAACTGTGAGATGAGAGATGCCATAGCTATCATTTCAAGTCCGCAGTTAAAACCATAAACAAATACAGCAGTAAGAGAAAGCTTGGTCACGATCACTATCAGGTTCAGATAAAGTATACGTTTTGAATATCCGCGGGCACGTTCAACGGCAATATATATGTTGTTCAGGAAGGTGAAGATCATAACGATAAGCTCAATCCTGAAATAAGTTACGCCTTCGACGATAAGCTCGTGAGGAGTTCCTGCAAGCCTAAGGAATACTCTCGCAAAAGGGAAGATGACAGCTATAAGTATCAGTCCGATGCCTAGGCACAGCATATAAATACTGCTGACACGCTTTTTGACCATTAGAAAATCGCCTTCACCATAAGCACGGCTTATCTGGATTCCTGCACCTGTTGCAAGACCTCCGCCGATAGATGAAAGCATGAAATTCAATTGGGCAAGATATGCCACGGCTGAAACTGAGGTTGGACTGATATGAGATGCCATCATGGTATCCAGAATGGCAAAAAGCTGATTAAGGCTCTGATACAGCGCCAAAGGAAGACCGATATAAAGGACGACCCTTAGTATCGGTGAATTTAAGATCTTATTTCTGTAGAAAATATCCTTTTTAGTAAGATCAGCGCGAACTTCTGAGGTATCGCGCTGATCTTCTGTAGATTTTATGGCTTTGATATCTTTATTATCCATATATTTAAATTCTGAAAACCGGAAAAAGAAGGTATCAGAATTTAGGTATCATACTTGTATACTGGAAGTATTCTTCCTTTCCTGTACCTTCCTTGACTACTGTTATGGTAGTATCCGGAAACTTACGTTTTTCATGTTCATTACATTTTTTAAGTTTGACTTTGTACAAGTTGTGCATCATCTCGTCAACAAACTGTTGAGCAGCATCCTTTGAGTTTTTAGCATCAATCAGCATTGCGGTGCTGGTTGACTTGCAATGAAATCGTGTATACCCCATATATCACTATCTCCTTTGTAACGCAGAATATAATGAAACAATTGACGTATTACACGTTTTTATTGAATTCTGATGCCTAACCTTAAAGAGCTTGTCTAGCTATAAATGCAGTACGTCAATTTTTGACATACATTATAACACAACTCCATCCTTGAAGATAGATATTTCCCTAAAATTATTTTTTTCTGTGCAGGTTTTCTCTCCGCTTGCTATTTTTAGTACAAAATCGAGGAGTCTGTCGCCGGCATCATCAAGTGATTCACCTTCAGCAACCGTTCCGGCGTTGAAATCTATCCAGCTGCGCTTTTTCTCGTAAAGTGCAGTGTTTGTAGAGATCTTAACAGTAGGAGCAGGTGCGCCGAATGGGGTTCCTCGTCCGGTTGTGAAAAGTATCAGATGTGCACCGGCGGCAGTAAGATCGGTGGCGCTGACAAGATCGTTACCCGGACCGGAGAGAAGGCTGAGGCCTTTCTTCTTGACCGGAGAAGCATAGCTCAGTATATCAACTATCTGAGCACAGCCGCCCTTTTGAACACATCCGCAGGATTTGTCCTCAAGAGTTGTGATGCCGCCTGCTTTATTTCCGGGACTTGGATTCTCGTAAACCACCTGTCCATGTGATACAAAATACTTTTTAAAATCATTTACCATCTCGACAGCATTTTTAAATACTGTTTCGTCTGCGCATCGGTTGAAGAGTATTGATTCTGCACCAAACATCTCCGGAACCTCCGTGAGGATGGTCGATCCGCCGAGAGCGATGAGCCTGTCGGAGAATCTTCCGACTGTCGGATTTGCTGTGATACCTGAAAGTCCGTCGGAACCACCGCATTTCATACCGACTATAAGTTCGCTGGCCGGAAGCTCTTCTCTGGTAAACTGTCCTGCGTAGGCTGCAAGCTCTTCGAGGATTCTGCTTCCTTCTTCCAGTTCATCCTTTACATCCTGGCAGATAAGGAACTTTACTCTGTTATCATCCCAGCTTCCAAGTTGTTCCTTAAACTGACTCATGGTAAGGTTTTCGCAGCCAAGGCCAAGTACCAGGACTGCACCGGCATTTGGATGTCTTACCAGTGATGTAAGGAGTTTTTTTGTCTGTTCGTGGTCGCCGCCAAGCTGGCTGCAGCCAAAAGGATGTGTAAAGGTATAAAGTCCATCGATGGTTCCTGAAACAAGATGCTGGTTTTCTCTTACAAGCTGGGTTGCTATAGAGTTAACACAGCCAACAGTTGGGATTATCCAGATCTCATTTCTGATACCGACACTTCCATCAGTACGCTTAAAGCCCATAAAGCTCTTGTCACTTACCTTCGGAAGAGGAAATACCTTGTGATCGTAAGTGTATTCGTCGTTTTCTGAAAGATTTGTCCGGGCGTTGTGAGTATGTACCCACTGGCCCTGTGAAATATCAGAAGTGGCTTTGGCAATAGTATTTCCGTATTTGATCACTTCGGTTCCGGAAGTGATATCACGGAGGGCAATCTTGTGACCTCTTGCCACATCCTCGACAGCCCTGAAGCTAAGGCCGCTAATATTTAATTCTTCATCCTTTGCAATGTCTGTAAGAGCTACAGCAACATTGTCGACAGGATCTATCTGAATTATCTTCATTAAGAAATATCCTTTCTTATAAGCGGATTTCTATTTGATGATCTCGCGGAGCGCTTCGTACATGCCCTTATCGCGTATCAATGCAAGATTCTTTACAACTTCAGCCTCAAAACCGGCTAAAGCTGAGAGCTTGCCGTCCCACATCTTTTCGTTGTTGATAACTGCTTTTGCGATAGCGGCATCATCGTCATCCTTATGTGCTAAGAAGAAATCGAGAACCCATTCATCATCCTGGATCTTGTAGGTATCGTCGCCTCTCTTTGCTATAAGGCATCCTTCGCCCTTTTCGTAACCTCTGTGATAGAAATCAATATATGCTGCGAATGAGAAGGTAAGACATTTTGCGAGTTTTCCGCCCTGACGCTTTGAATACTCAAGAAGCGATGGCATACATCTTGCCTTCCATTTTGAAGTTGAGTTAAGTGATATTGAAAGCAGCTGATGATCGATGAAAGGATTTGAGAATCTTTCGGTAACATCAGATGCAAACTTCATCAGGTTGTCTTTCGGCAGGTCTAAGGTCGGGATGACCTCATCATAAATAGTCTTGTTCATGAAATCATGGATCACAGTATCCTTCATGCAGTCACGAACTATATCCTGCCCTGAGAGATAAGCTGCCATGATAAATGATGTATGTGCGCCGTTTAAGATACGAACCTTGCGCTGCTTGTATGGTGTAACATCATCAACGACTATGATAGGAAGACCGGCCTTCTCGAAAGGAAGCTCCTTCTTTATTTCCTGAGGACCCTCGATAACCCAGAAGCCGAAAACTTCAGCTGTATCGATGAGATTATCATCATAGCCAAGCTCCTTGCAGATCTCTTCAACTTCATTTCTAGGGTATCCCGGAACGATACGGTCTACAAGTGTAGAACAGAAGATGTTCTCGTTATCTACCCACATGCGGAAGTCGCTTTCAAGATTCCACTGATCGATATACTGATGCACGCATTTACGAAGTTCATCACCGTTGTGATCGATAAGCTCGCATGAGAGGATAATGAATCCAGGAAGCTTATTCTGATATCTCTTATATAAAAATGCTGTCAGCTTTGCAGGAAAGCTTGAAGGAGGTGCATCGTCCTTCTGACAGGTTGAATCGTAGCAGATTCCTGCTTCGGTTGTATTTGAAACAATAAAACGAAGTGATTCGTTTGAAGCGCATTCCATAAGCTTTTCGTAATCATCATAAGGATTGATACATCTTGAAATTGCTGATATCACACGCTTGTTGTTAACCTTCTGCCCGTTCTCTGAACCGCGGAGGAAGAGAGTATACAGTCCCTCCTGCTCATTGATAAGCTGTGCCAGACCGGCGCTGATCGGCTGTGCAACAGCAACCTTGCCGTTAAAATCGGCGGTTTCATTCATTACATCAAAGAAATAGTCTACAAATGCTCTGAGGAAATTACCTTCTCCAAACTGAAGGACCTTCTCAGGCGCATCCTTTAAAATATACCCGTTGTATCCAACTTCATCTAAAGTTTTATAATTAAGTCTGCTCATAAAAACCTCTCTATCCTAGTTTTAAAATAGAGGTGATCAGTCAATGCAGAAATATCTTGCTGCGTTATTAAAGCTGATGCCCTCAACAATCTTCTTAAGTGATGCCTCATTTGCAGGATATTCACCATCTTCAACCCACTGACCTATAAGATTGCACATGATACGGCGGAAATAGTCGTGTCTTGTGTATGAAAGGAAGGAACGAGAGTCTGTAAGCATTCCGATGAAGTTTCCGAGAAGTCCCAGGTTTCCGAGTGAACGCATCTGCTCCTCCATACCATCTCTGGTATCAAGGAACCACCATGCTGCACCCATCTGGATCTTGGATGGAACTTCGGCTGACTGGAATGCTCCCATACAGGTTCCTATAAGGTTGAAGTCGTTATGGTCAAGAGAGAAGAGGATAGTTTTTGGAAGCTCCTCTGTTTTGTCAAGCTCTGAGAGGAACATTGCAAGTGAGTCACCGCAGTTGCTCTTGGCTATCATATCGAAACCTGTATCAGGCCCCTCGAGCTTAAACATTCTCTCATTAACATTTCTCGTACATGAATAATGTATCTCCATAACGATGTTTTCCTTATGGTACTTACGAGCAAGGTGAAGCATAATGGCAGTCTGGTATTTTTCAACCTCTTCGTCTGAGAGGGCATCACCGCGAAGTGATCTTGCGAAGATATCATTTGCTTCCTCAATGCTGCAAGGCTTATAAGGAACATAGTCAATTCCGTGGTCAGAGGCACGACAGCCATGCTTCTTGAAGAAATCGATCCTTTCATCAAGAGCTGCCATAACTTCTTCTGCTGAATTGAGGCTGTCCTTGCCCACAGATTGTGCAAGCTTCTGAATATATTCCCGGAAACCTGCTTTACTGATATTTATTGCTTTATCAGGTCTGAAGGAAGGACAAACCATAAAGTCTATGTCCGGATCTGCTGCAATCTTTTCGTGCCACTCAAGAGTGTCGATAGGATCATCGGTCGTTCCGATGTATTTCACATTGGACTGCTTAATGATACCACGTACTGATAGAGAGGGATTTGTGCGAAGCATATCATTAACCTTATCCCAGATCTCACGGGCGTTATCCTTTGTAAGAGGCTCGGTTATACCGAAATACTTCTTAAGCTCAAGATTACACCAGTGATACATTGGATTACCGATAGCCATTTCAAGGGCCTCAGCAAATCTGACAAATTTATCGAAAGGATCGGCACTACCTGTGACCTCATCCTCCGGTACCGCATTTGAACGCATAACGCGCCATTTGTAATGATCGCCAAAATATGAACCGTCGTCATTACGGCCGCCAAGCCATACTTCGGCTATGTTGTTGTATCGTCTGTCTTCGTAGATCTCCTTAGGAGAAATATGACAGTGATAATCTATAAGAGGCATTGCCTCGGAATATGTATGGAATAAATGCTTTGCAGTTTCGTTCTTTAACATAAAATCGTCGTTCATAAAGGTATTCATAATTGCTTTCCTCCCCAAGCTGTTGTAAAATAATAATGCTCACAATGTAAGCGCTTACATTCTTTTTACCACGACTAAGGAATATTGTCAAGAATATACTTTGCAAAATGATCTATTTCCTAATACAATCATGATAAGACAGATGGCGGAGAAGTATTTTCTTCTTAATAATGGTTATCGGCGCAGAAAGTGACAGAAAATCACGGGATAAGGAGCAGCAGGATAAAATGAGAAAAATAGAACATATTATAGAAAAGAAACAATGTATACTCAGTGAAAGCGATGTAACGATCGAGGGATCGATTTTTTCTGCTGCCACAGGAGCATACTGGCCTCATGAAGATGGTAAGCCCTTTCATACTTTCAGAACGGCGACAGTCCTCTGTGACGGAGATAATGCTACTTTTAAAAAATGCATATTTGAAAATACGGCCGGACCGGGTGAAGAAAACGGTCAGGCTATCGCTCTCTATCTTGATGGAGATGATATCGTAGTGGAAGATTCTATTATTATAGGTAATCAGGACACACTTTTTCTGGCACCGCTTCCTCCTAAGGAATACGAGAAGGATGGTTTCCTGGGGCCGAAGCAGTTTACACCGAGGACCACTAGAAGCTTTATATTCAGAAGGTGTTCCATATATGGAAGCGTTGATTTTATTTTTGGCGGTGCAAATGCACTTTTTGAAGACTGCGACTTTATAAGTGTAGCTCCGGGTTGGGTTTTTGCACCGTGTACACCGGAGGGAGAACAGGAGGGCTTTGTTGCAAAGAACTGCCGCTTCCTGCATACTGAGGCTGTCCCTGAAGCAAGCTGTTATATCGCAAGACCTTGGAGAGAATATGCCAGGGTGAAACTGATAAACTGTTATCTGGATAAACATATCGCTCCTGCCGGCTGGCATGACTGGGGTAAGGAGGATGCCCATGAGACCGTACACTTCAGCGAACAGGGCTCATATGGTCCGGGCGCAGATAATGCCTCCAGACCTGAATGGGTGGAGGCATCTGAATGATCTTATTCTTTATTTCCTTCAGATAAAACATATTTATCCAGCATTGTCCTGCGGTATTCTCTCGGGGACATGTTGTGCATTTTCTTGAAGGCGTCTTTAAAGTAATTACTGTCACCGAAGCCGGAGTTAATGGCAATCTCGGTTATGGAGTGGTCTGTGGACATCAGCTCCGTTACTGCATGAGTAAGTCTTACATATGTTAAATACTCCTTCATTCCGGTTCCGGTAGTCTGACGGAATTTCTTGCTGAAGTAGCTCGGACTGAAACCGGCAAGCTTCGAAAGCAGATCCAGCGTGATAGGCTGGTTGTAATTCTCATCTATATATTTTACCGATTCAAGTATCTTATCAGAATT
Source organism: uncultured Lachnospiraceae bacterium (assembly GCA_946544235.1). Classification (GTDB taxonomy): domain Bacteria; phylum Bacillota; class Clostridia; order Lachnospirales; family Lachnospiraceae; genus Eubacterium_Q. Next base: position 23,989 of record CAMNMC010000068.1, read on the forward strand.
ATCATCATCATCTGAACCGGTCCTGAAGATACAGTAACGATTGCAGTAGAGCAGCAGCTGATGAAGCATAAGTCGCTGCAGAACTGCAGTTGATGCATCATCTACATTTTCCTCAGCCACCATAAAGTCGATCAGTGTGTGAATATTGTCACGGTAGATCCTCGGAACATGCATGATCATTGTATGGAGGAATCTGTCCGTGATATTTGCCATGAACGGACCTCCGTTATTATAGAGATCGGATTCCTTAAAATATATATTAATTCTGGTGCTCTGGGACAGATAATGGACGTAGTGAATGGATTTTGGCGGGATAAGAATAAAATCACCGCCCTGCATCGTATATAGAGAATTGTCTACATAGAAACGCACCTTTCCGTGACGTACATAATAAAGCTCATAATAATTGTGATAATGATTATCTGTTATTTTGTAATTAGCGCTTCGGTTTGCTGTATTTACATATATTCTATCAATATTTTTATCTGAAACTCGCATAAGATCCTCCTCTATAATTCCACAAAACCATACCTTAAAATTCCCCTGAAATTCATCTCTATTATTGATGATGATGAGAAAGATACCCGCAATGCGGTGTATTTTTACATTATTTTGTACATTATAACACATAAATGACAAAAAATCAGTATTTTAATTATCAATATAGCTAAAATAGTGTAGTAATATGAGTAAAAATTGTGTATTTTTTATGTACATAGTTATGAAAACGCTTACATTTGATGTCTGCAACTTGGAGAGGGAGGGCTGATATTCAGAGTAAGCAGTAATAATGAAAATCAGTTTAGGAGGATTACTAAATGAAGAAAAAGAAATTCTTACGTGCTTTCGTTTCTACACTTCTTGTTGGAAGTATGGCTTTGACAGGATGCGGAAAAAAGGATGATGACAAGAAGGAAGACAAGACAACAGCTGCACCTACAACAGAGGCTACTCAGAGCGGCAACAATGACACAACAGAGGCTACTTCAGAAAGTGGCGGTGCCGGATATGATGAGTGTACTATCACATTTGACTGGTGGGGCGGTGATTCAAGACATGAGGCTACACAGGCAGCTGTTGATGCATTCATGAAGAAGTATCCTGGTATCAAGGTTGAGGTAAACTTTGGTGCATGGTCTGACTGGGAGACAGCTAAGGCTGCAGAGTATATCTCAGGAAACAACCCTGATGTTCAGCAGACAAACTTTGACTGGATCGGAAAGTACGATGCAGACGGAACAACATATCTTGACCTGAATACTGTTTCAGATGTTCTTGATCTTTCACAGTATTCTGACGAAGTTCTTGCTAAGACAGTAGATTCGAAGGGCGGTATCGCTGGTATCCCTGTTTCACTTACAGGACGTACATTCTACTGGAACAAGGCAACATTTGAGAAGGCTGGTCTTGCTACTCCTACAACACTTGATGAGCTTGTATCAGCAGGTGCTGTATTCAAGGATAAGCTTGGTGAGGATTATTATCCACTTGTAATCGGTGAGTATGACAGAATGATCCTTATGACATATTATCTTCAGGCTAAGACAGGCGAGCCTATCATCAATGAGGACGGCAAACTTACAGTTACTCAGGATCAGATTAAGGAAGGTCTTGAGTGGATCAAGTCTCTTGAAGATGCACATGTAATCCCTACAATGGCTTACATCCTTGGTGAGGGTGCAGATTCAATGGATAAGTCACAGAGATTCATCAATGGTCAGTATGCAGGTATCTTCGAGTGGGATTCATCTCCAAAGAAATACATCTCAGCACTTGGCGATAACGGTTCTGATCTCGTAGTTGGTAACGTATTCCCAGAACTTAAGTCTTACACAAAGGTTTCACTTATGTTCTCTATCAGCGCTAATTCTAAGCACCCACGTGAGGCTGCTATGCTCCTTAACTTTATGCTCAATGATCCTGAAGGTATCGCAATCATGAAGACAGAGCGTGGTATCCCAGAGTCAAAGATAGCTTACGATACACTTAGCGCTGCAGGTGCACTTGATGCTGTATCAGCAGAAGCACATGAACAGGTTATGAATTCAGCACCACTGTACTGGAACCCACTTTTTGATGATTCATCACTTAAGGGTGGTTCATCAGCATATACAACAGTATTCCAGCAGTATTCATATGGTATGGATGCAGGTGGATCAAAGTATAAGGTTGATGACGCAGCTAAGGAGCTTTACAATGCTATGACAGCTGTTGCTCCAGCAAAGTAATAAGTGAGCAATAACTAAACCTTATTAATAAATAGCCTGTTGTATAAGACAGCAATATCTTATATGACAGGCTATAAAAAAATAGGAGCAGGAGAAAAAGATGAGTAAATTTAAAAAATTCAGAAAACGGAATGTGGGGTTCCTCTTTATCATTCCGTGGTTAATAGGTTTTCTCGTATTTAAATTATATCCGTTCTTATCTTCACTTTATTACAGCTTCACAGACTATAATCTCTTTAAGGGTAAATCTGATGGATTTACATTGCAGAATTACAAGGACGTATTTAATGTCCCAATAGAGAAGAGAGCTCTGATAACAACATTTAAATATGCATTCATGACAGTTCCTCTTAAATTAGTATTTGCGCTTTTTATAGCATACATACTTAATTTCAAGTTAAAGGGTGTTAACTTCTATAGAACAGCATATTATATCCCATCTATTCTTGGTGGTTCGGTTGCTATTTCAGTTCTGTGGAAAGCTCTTTTCAGTGATAACGGACTTATCAGAAATGGTTTTGCGGCAATCGGAGTTGATGCGCCGCACTTTATGTCAGATCCAAAGTGGGCACTCTTTATGATTTCCCTGCTGCGTGTATGGCAGTTTGGATCGGCCATGGTCGTGTTCCTGGCGGCACTAAAAGGTGTTCCGACCGAACTGTACGAAGCGGCGGCTATTGACGGCGCCGGCAAGGCAAAGCAGTTCTTCAAGATCACACTTCCGCTTATTACACCTGTTATTTTCTACAATCTCGTTACACAGCTTGTACAGGCGTTCCAGGAATTCAACGGACCTTATATCATTACAAGAGGTGGCCCGCTTGGTTCAACCACACTTATGTCACTTCTTATTTACAACAATGCGTTTACTTCATATAACATGGGTAAAGCAAGTGCTCAGGCATGGGTGCTCTTCGTTATCCTTATGGTATTTACGGTTATCGCATTCGCAACCCAGAGATATTGGGTATACTATTCAGATGATGAGGAAGGAGGTAAATAAATATGCCAATTGTTAGCATTGATAATGAAAACAATGAACAGAACAGTGCCGACAAGCCATATAATGCCTCCGATATGAGACGTGTGCCTGTTGGAGCAGCATCCGCTGCGCCGGAGAAGGTTGTTATCAGGAGACCTCAGTCTGAACAGCTGAGAGCATCCTATAAGAGGATTGCAAGAAGAAGAAGGATCAATACCGTTATACGTTATATCATACTTACGATTGTAGGTCTGATAATGGTATATCCGCTTATCTGGATGGTAGGTGCAACCTTCAAGGATAATAGTGAGATATTCAAAACTATGAATCCTATCCCTATTAAGACAACGTTAAACGGTTACAAGAATGCTGTAAAGAGTTACGGTGGAAATATCAACATCTGGAAGGCAATGCTTAACACATATTCTTATGTTATTCCTGAGGTTATCCTTACAATAATCTCATCAGTACTTACAGCATATGGTTTTGCAAGATTTAAGTTTGTTGGTCATAAGGTGCTTTTCGCGCTTATGATGGCAATGCTCTTCCTTCCACAGGTTGTACTTAATATTCCTCAGTACCTCCTCTTCAATAAGTTCGGATGGGTTGGATCAAACCTCTACCTTCCACTTATTGTACCGACGGCATTTGCTACTGAGACGTATTTTATATTCATGCTCATCCAGTTCCTGAGGGGTGTTCCTAAGGAAATGGAAGAAGCGGCGAAGATTGACGGCTGTAACTCAGTGAAGACTCTTGTCAAGATCATTATTCCTATGATCCTGCCGGCAATCGTATCATGTGCACTGTTTAAGTTTATGTGGTCTTCAAATGACTTCCTTGGACCACTCCTTTATGTAAATAATCCGGCAAAATATCCGGCAACTATCTTCGTTAAGCTGTCAATGGATAGTGATGCAGGTTTTGATTGGAACCGAGTTCTTGCAACTTCACTTATTTCGATCATACCGAACATCCTTATATTCTTTGCAGCACAGAATCAGTTCGTCGAAGGTGTTTCTGCGGGTGGTGTAAAGGGTTAAGATTGGACCTGTTGGTTTAAACTATTATTAAATGAGGTGGCAGTATGTTGAGAGGAATATTTAGTCCGGATAATCCGGTTTGGAGATTTTTTATCCTTGTGGGAAGAATCTGGTGGCTTAATATTTTGTGGCTGATATGTTCACTCCCTATATTTACTATAGGGGCCTCAACTACTGCCCTCATTTATAGTTGTATGAAGCTGAGGAAAGATGAAGGGTATCCTACAGAGAACTTCTTCAAATCCTTTAAGCAGAATTTCAAGCAGGGTACACTGCTTGGACTTATTTATATCTTTGCAGGGGCATTGATAGGTTTGGGACTTATATTCTGGAATCATGCGACAATCCCCGGCGCAAAACTTGCATGGGCAGTTGTACTTTTGATAGGTATTCTTTACTTTATATCGATACTATATGTATTTGCGATACAGTCAAGATTTATAAATCCGATCAAGGATACGATCCGTTACTCTATCCTTATGGCATTCACCAACTTTAAGGAGACTGTATTTATAGCGCTTATAGTTATAGGCCTTATATTCGCAAATCTGTTTTCTATGATCGTTGTAACCTTTGTAACGGTTAATATTGGCCTGGCAATCGTAATGTATCTGATCGCGATGCATTATGAAGAGGTATTTAAAAAGTATATGCCTGAACCGGAAGCCCAGGAATCCTATCTCGATGTTTTGGAGAGAGAAGTGGAATCCGGTAAGAAGAAAAAAAGATACAGATAGATATCTATTTAGAAAATCATCACAGACAGTTAAACAGTTTTATAATCGGAGAAAAAAATGCAGTTAGGACTAAGACTCCATGATGCCAGAAAATTACCGCTTAGAGAGAGTTTACGTGACGTTAAGGCACAGGGCTTCAGTTGTGTACATCTGGCATTATCTAAGATTGAAGGTCAGACATCTGACATAGATGCACTGACACCGGGATACGCAATGTATCTCAGACATGAATTTGAAAATGCAGGACTGGATATTGCAGTCCTTGGAAATTATCTGAATCTTGCACATCCTGACAAGGATAAGCTGAAAGAGATCCAGAGAAAATATATGGCTCATCTGAGATTTGCTTCACTTCTCGGATGCAGCGTGGTAGGTACTGAGACCGGCGCGCCAAATCCAACCTACAGCTATGACAAGGAAAGCTGCCATAGCAGAGAAGCGCTGGAGATTTTTATTGAAAATGTTAAACCGGTTGTTGAATACGCTGAGAAATGCGGCGTTATTCTGGCTATCGAGCCGGTTTACAGGCATATTGTTTATAATCCAGAAAGGGCGCGGGAGGTCCTTGACCGTATAGCATCGCCTAATCTACAGATTATTTTTGATCCGGTCAATCTGCTTCATCCGGATAATCTTGACAGAAGGGATGAGGTTATCAGCGAGGCGATAGAGCTGCTGGGGCCGGATATTTCAATTATACACCTTAAGGATTATGTGTTTGAGGGTGGTGAGATGAACTGTCTCGGCTGCGGACTTGGTGAGATGGATTATGACAGTATCGTAAAGTTTGCTGTGACAAAGAAACCGTATATCCAGGCTACACTTGAGAATACCAAGCCGGAGAATGCGGTAAGCTGCAGGGAGTATATAGCAGGACTTGAGAAAAAATATATGTAAGGCAGGGCTGACATGAGTAAAAATATTGATGAGAGGATAATGACATATTTTGATTTTCTGCTGGAAAACTCAACGGCTGAGGCTCCTATGTGGAATATCGAGAAGATCCTTGAGGGTACTCCGAACAAGTGGAATTATATAGATGGCTGTATGATCATAGCAGTACTGGCTCTGTATGAGATCACCGGAGATGAAAAGTATTTTAAGTTTGCAAAGGATTTCGTAGACTATTTCGTAGAAGAAGACGGAAATATCAAGACCTATAGGGTTGAAGAATATAATCTGGACAATGTGAATCCGGCAAGAAATCTCTTTTATTTCTATGACAAGACCGGAGACGAAAAATACAAGAAGGCAATTGAGCTTGTAAGAAGTCAGCTTGAAAATATGCCGCGTACCAACGAGGGCAATTTCTGGCATAAGAAGATATATCCGTATCAGGTATGGCTTGACGGACTCTTCATGGCGCAGCCGTTCTACATGATGTACGAAACGAAATTCAATCGTATGGAGAAGTGCCTTGACAGTATTCATCAGTTTGAAAATGTCGTAAGGCTCATGAAGGACCCTAAGACAGGACTCTACTATCATGGCTACGATGAGAGCAGAAATATGTACTGGGCTGACAAGGATACAGGCTGCAGTAAGAATTTCTGGCTTCGTGCTATCGGATGGTTCGCTGTTGCACTTGTTGATACAGCTGAAAGCACAGATGAGAGACTGTATTATGAATTCCAATATCTCCAGAATATTCTGAAAGACTTGATCGATGCTCTGGAAAAATACCAGGATGAGAGTGGAATGTTCTGGCAGGTTGTTGACAAGCCGGGTGTTCCGGGTAATTATCTTGAAACCTCGGGCACAGCACTTGTAGCATATGCCATCCTTAAAGGTGTCAGACTTGGATATCTTCCGAAGAAATATGAGAAGATCGGACTGGACGCTTTTTATGGTATAGTTGATAAATATCTTGTTATAGATGATGACGGAAAGCTTGGACTTGATGGTATCTGTCTTGTTGCAGGACTTGGAGGTCCGGCTAAGAGAGACGGATCAATGGAATACTATTTCAGTGAGCCGGTTGTGAAGAATGAGGCCAAAGGCGTAGCGCCGTTCCTGCTCGCATATACAGAGATCTTAAGGAGAAGAGACTGAACATGAAAATACGGGTTGCAGGTCTGTTTAACAGGAGCATAACCATTGAACTGGATAATAATAAGCCTTACAGCATGGATAAGCCTTGCACTTACTACCTGAACGGTAATAAGGTCAAGGAGTCTGATCGTAATGTAAATACTATAGATGGGCTGACACCGGATATGGATTACATGCTTAAGGTCTGTGGTGAGGATTTCTGTGAGGAAATATCCTTCCACACAAAGAGGGAGCTATGTTGTATAGATGTTCGCAGCATCGGTGCAAAGGGCGACGGTGTCAGTAATGATACAGCATTTCTTCAGGCGGCTATCAGTGCCTGCCCTGAAGGAGGAACTGTTCATATAACAGAGGGAACATATCTTTCGGCACCGCTCTTTTTGAAGAGTAATATCACGATCTGGCTCGATGAGGATGCGGTACTCCTTGGTGATCCGGATAGAAATCATTATCCGGTGCTTCCGGGTATGGTCAAAGAAGAATACGGCTTCTCGAAGGAAATCAGTCTTGCTTCGTGGGAGGGAAATCCTATCAGCACCTTTGCGTCCCTTATCACGGGTATCGGCGTATCGAATGTTGATTTCATAGGAAGAGGCATCATTGATGGAAATGCAGCTGCTTCAGACTGGTGGGATAACGTATCGAAGAAAAGAGGCGCGTGGAGACCTAAGACTGTATTTTTGAATAGCTGCAGTAATATAAGATTTCAGGGTGTTACGATAAAGAATTCTCCTTCATGGACAGTTCATCCTTATTATTCGGATAAGGTTTCGTTCTATGATATGGATATTACAAATCCTGATAATTCGCCAAATACAGACGGTTTTGATCCGGAAAGCTGCACAGATGTGGAGATAATCGGTGTCAGAATATCTGTCGGTGACGACTGCATCGCCATTAAGAGCGGCAAGATGTATATGGGCATAAATCATAATAAGCCGGCGGATAATATTGTGATAAGAAACTGCAGACTGGAGCACGGACATGGTTCGGTGACGGTGGGCAGTGAGGTGGCGAGCGGCGTTTCCCGCATAAATATCAGTAGATGTCTTTTCGTTGAAACTGACAGAGGGCTCAGGATCAAAACAAGACGCGGCAGAGGCGAGAGGAGTGTGATAGATGACGTTAACCTCAGCGACATCCGTATGGAGAATGTAAGGATGCCTTTCACCGTGAATATGTTTTATTTCTGCGATCCTGATGGACATACGAGCTACGTTCAGGATCAGGAGCCAAGACCTGTTGACGAGAGAACTCCAAGGATAGGCAGGATATCGGCAAAAAATATCACCTGCACGGGAGTAAATGCATCGCTTGTATGCGCTTATGGACTTCCGGAGAGGCCGATCGAAGAGCTGATATTTGAAAATATAGATGCAGAGTTCTTGCCGGAGGCAGAGAGAAAGGCTGAATGCCCTATCATGATGGACGGTTTCGAGAAGATGAGCGGCAGATCCGTTTATCTCAGAAATGCCCGAAAGATAACGATAAACAATGTAAATATAAAGGGTGCGGCTAACAGTGCACCTGAGCTTATAGACGTTGCAGAAGAGAATATAAAGGGACTTTCATATGCAGAAGTTTGATCTTATAACACTCGGAGAGATAATGCTCCGTTTATCGCCGCCGGGCTATGAGAGAATGTCGCGCGGTGAGATATTTGATAAGAGAGCCGGAGGCTCTGAATTAAATGTGGCTGCAGGAGCTGCTCTCCTGGGGCTTAGAACAGGTGTGATCTCAAAGCTTCCTCAGAACGATCTCGGAACCTTTATTAAAAACCGTATCAGATTTGAGGGTGTTTCTGATGACTACCTGATATATGACGATACGGAAGATGCAAGACTTGGAATATATTACTATGAATATGGTGCAGCGCCGAGAAAACCGTCGATCATTTACGACAGAAAGAACTCTTCCTTTACGAAGATAGACCTTTCGGAGATTCCTGAGGAGATATATTCTTCAACCAGAATGTTCCACACCAGCGGAATAACGCTGGCTCTCTGTGAGAAGTCAAGAGAGGTTGCTCTCAGCCTTATCAGAAGGTTCAAGGAGGCCGGCGCGCTTATTTCCTTTGATGTGAACTACAGAGCTAATCTCTGGACTGAAGAAGAGGCGAGAGAGACCATCGAGAAGATACTTCCTTACATTGATGTCCTCTTTGTTTCTGAAGAAACAAGCCGCAGGATGATGCAGCGGGAGGGCGAACTTGAGGATATTATGAAGGGTTATGTTTCGGACTACAATGTCAAACTGGTATGCACCACCAGAAGAACAGTTAAAAGTCCGAAGAAGCATGACTTCACATCAATAATCTACAGCGCTGATACTGACAAGTTCTACACCGAAAAACCATATACCGATATCGACGTTATCGACAGGATCGGTTCGGGTGATGCTTACGTTTCAGGCGTGCTGTACGGATATCTGAAGTATGATGATCCTTTTGCGGCACTTCAGTATGGTAATGCCACATCGAGCGTTAAGAATACGATTCCGGGAGATCTTCCGGCAAGTGACCGCAAAGAGATAGATGGCATAATCAGTAATCATAATGCGGTCGGAGCTGTCAGCGAGCTTAACAGGTAATCATGTAAGTAGATTTTCCGGCAACTGTGGAATATGAGTGATAACGAGCCAAGCACAAGATAAATAAACAGCGGTCACCGATGGTGACCAATCGGAAAGAAGGGGCTCCCTCAAGCTTGCTTGAAGGGGAGCCCCTTCTTTTTGATTGATGGCTGCGCAGCAGCGCTGTTTATTTATCGGAGTATTTGGCGACAACATACAACCGAGCAGAACTGTGAACGA
>CAMNMC010000069.1 GCA_946544235.1 uncultured Lachnospiraceae bacterium
CCCGCCGTTTCCATGTTTTTACATAAAATACACCATTTCCTCTGTATTATCCTTCTTGCGACAGATACTACGCTATGATATACTTATATAATGTGTTTTATAGTGCCGAAGTATCGGCTTTTATCGGCAGATCATAATGAACGGATATGCCGAAATGGAAGTTTTATCGGACGGTTTATCACGTGACAGTTATGCCTGAATGCCAGTATTTATCGGATGGTTTATCATATGGTGGATATACCGATATGGCTGTCTTGCAGGCAGGGGTATTATGGAGTTTATATATAAAAAGGGTAGCAAAGAGTCCACGGTTTTTTGGAGGGAAGGAAAATGGCGGATTGGATAGTAATCGTTGATGATGAGGATATGAGCCTGAAAATGGCCGGTCATATACTGAGTAAGCATGACAAGAGAGTAACAACGCTGAAAACAGGTCAGCTGCTTCTTGATTACCTGAAGAATAATACGCCTGACCTGATCTTACTGGACATAAATATGCCGGAAATGGATGGTTTTGAGACCTTTATCAGGCTCAGGACCATGCAGGAGGAGCTCCGTATGGAGAAGATACCGGTTGTATTTCTGACTGCTGAGGAGGCTGCAGAGGCAGAGGCCAGAAGCTTTGAGATGGGTATCTCCGACTATATAAGAAAGCCGTTTAATCCGGATGATCTGATCAGAAGGATCGATAATATAATTGCTAAGCATAAGAGCAGCATACAGACTCCGAACGAGGTGACAAAGGATCCATTGACCGGTCTGATGACTAATGCAGCCATTCAGGATAAACTCGGAGTTATCTGCCGCAGACAGGCAGGCTGCTTTATGATGATAGAGCTTGATTCGTTTGAAGCGTTTGAAGAGACCTACGGTCAGGATGATGGAGCCGATCTCCTTCTTTCATTTACTGAACTGTTAAAGAAAGAACTGGGTGAGAGCAGCATAATAGGGCGTATGGATAAGGCCGTATTTTCAGCATTCTGTCCGGAACTGTCCTCAAAAAATGACATCAAGAGGCTTTCTGTAAGCCTTAATTCCGGTCTGGGCGAGGCTGCCAAAAGCCTTGTAGACGGTCCGGCTGACATGCCTCTCGGAGTTTCTCTCGGAGTTATGTTCGTATCCGGTATCGGAAGCGATTTTACAGAAATACACAGGCTTACCTGCAGGGCACTTGAAACTGCAAAACAAACAGGCAGGCACGACTATATGATCTATGATCTGAGCGGAGATGCCGAAGCGGAAGATGCTCAGAAGGTCAGTCTGAAGACTCTTTCCATGATCCTTTCGGAAAGAAATATAGATGGTTCCGTATTACAGCTTGATATGGATTCCTTTACATATATTTACAGATTTGTAATGAAAAATATCCTGAGGTATCATCGTACAGCGTGCAAGATACTTTTCACCTTTGCTCCGGCAGTAAATACCGGCAATGTGGATGAGTCACTGTACGACGGATTCTTTAATCATGTCCGGAATATGGCAGGAAAAAATGAACTGCTTCTCCGTTACAGAACTGATCAGCTGTTCCTGTTCCTGACAGATATCAAAGAGGAGGCTATTCCTCAGACCATAAGCAATATCATTCGCTCGTGGGCTATGGAGAACGGAACAGTTCTGTCTATCACCTATGAGGCGGAGTATATTGCATCAGAAGAAGAAAAGAGCAGTGATGAGACCTATCCGTGGGTGATCGTCGTTGACGATGATGTAAGTAATCTGAAGATAGCCGGACATGTACTCAGCAGAAATAAGATGCGCGTTACGGCGCTTCGCTCGGGCAGGGCTCTCCTGGAATTTGTTAAGGAGAACAGACCTGATCTCATCCTTCTCGATGTTGAGATGCCGGAGATGGACGGATTTGAAACCTTAGAGGGACTGAAGACAATGGATGCCGAGGTTGCCGAGATACCGGTTATATTCCTTACGGGCAGGGATGATCAGGCGGCTGAAACCAAGGGCCTTAAGCTTGGTGCCATGGACTTTATCAGAAAGCCTTTTGCACCGGAAATACTCTGCATGAGAGTAAAGCATTGTATAGATCTTACCAGACTCCAGAAGAATCTTGAGATCGAGGTGGACAGGAAGTCCAAGGAAAATGAGAGACTGTTCACACATGTCATAAAGTCTCTTGCAGATGCAATAGATGCAAAGGATAAATATACAAATGGTCATTCAGGCAGAGTGGCTGAGTATTCGAAAGAGATTGCCAGAAGATATGGTTATTCTCCTGCAGAGCAGAACAGCATTTATATGATGGGTCTTCTGCACGACGTAGGCAAGATCGGTGTTCCGGATGCCGTGATCAATAAGGCCGGAAAACTGACCGAAGAAGAATTTGAGATGATAAAGAAGCACCCTGTAATAGGGTCGCAGATACTTGAAAATATAAGTGAGATGCCGGAATTATCAACGGGTGCGCGCTGGCATCATGAGAGATATGGCGGAGGCGGATATCCTGACGGACTTAAGGGTGAGGATATTGCCGAAGCAGCAAGGATCATAGCAGTAGCGGATGCATATGATGCTATGACCAGTAACAGAAGCTATAGAGAGGTTATGCCTCAGGATAAGGTTAGAGCCGAAATGGAAAGATGCAAGGGCTCGCAGTTTGATCCTCGCTTTGCTGATATCATGATCAGAATGATCGATGAAGATACAGAGTACAGGATGAGGGAAGTGGGAGATGAAAAGAAGATTTAAGCATTCTGACATTATCATAGTCATAGCATTGGTCATACTCTTCACCGTCATCATAGCAGCGAATGCAAGGCTTGTATCTAAAACCCTTTCAAGTCAGACAAAACGTGTAGGAGAGACACAGCTGAGCAGCATCAAATCGGACCTTGAGAACTATATCTCGGAGTCTGAAAATGCACTTTTAAAAACTGCCAGCGGAGCGGAGCAGATAATCGCTTCGGGCAGATCGATGGATGCTCTGGGGGAGTATATCGTCCGTCAGAAAAAGCTCCAGCTTGAAACTTCAGGTGGTACTAATTTCAATGTTTATATCGCAGGTCAGGGATGGGCGATCATTCCTGATTTTGATATGCCGAGCGACTACCATGCAACAGAGAGACTCTGGTATGTTGGGGCGGTTGAGGCGGCAGGCGAGATATACATCACCGATCCTTACATCGACAGCATGACCGGAGATATGTGCTATACGCTTTCCATTCTGCTTTCAGACAACGATACAGTCGTTGCAATGGATTTTACTCTTACAGAGATTCAGCGTTTCATAGACAAGATGGCATCCGGAACGGAAGCCACCAGCGGAGCACTGATCGTAACTGATGAAGGTATGATAGTCGGCTACAACGACATGTCCTACGTCGGTAAGAGCATAAAGAAGGATCTTACACAGTATTCATATATTGTTTCGTACATTATAAGCTATCCGGATGAAAACTCCTTCGTGGATGAGGTTGACGGTAAAAAATGCAGGATCTTTCATTCAGATACAAGAAATGGCTGGCATATGATACTGGCTGTTTATTACGACGAGCTTTTTGGAAATACAGCCAGACAGATAGTGATAAATATCATCACGAGTGTCATAATGCTCCTGCTGATCGTCATTCTTTACATCAGAAATGCAGGAAACCGTAATAAAACGGAGGAAGCGCTGCGGAGCAGGGAGAGATTTGTTGAGAAGCTGTCGGACAATCTGAGGGAGCCTCTCGGAGAGGTTATCAGGCTCAGTGATGCAGATATTGCGAATAGCAGCGACGAGGTCAGAGAGAATCTGTCTCTGATCAAAACTGCCGGCATAAGGATGGATGAGATGATGAAGGATCTCTCATCATATTCAACCATAGTGTCCGACATGAACAAGGAAGACAGGGCTAAGAAGACCCGTTCCAAAAATCTGTCGAAGAAAATACGTGTCCTGAGAAATGCGATCATCGTGCTTCTGATCTTCGTTACATTTATCAGTTCATTCACACTATATGATGCTTACCGTTCTCAGGCAAACGAGAACGTGAAGCGTCAGCTGACAAAATATAATGCGGACTTCAATGTATGGGAAACTGAGCAGAAGACCATCCTGCGCATGTTTACCAATTATATCTCTGCTCAGCCGGAAATACTGAACGACTATGAGGGCGCGGTAAAGTGGCTGGACAGTATAGCGGTTAATTATCCGAGCATTTCCGTATGTTATATGGCCAATCCCTACAAGGAGCATACCGTTATAATGAATAACGGCTGGCAGCCGGAGGAGGGCTGGAAGGTTGAGGAAAGAGAGTGGTACAAGCAGACTGAGAGGTCTCCTGAAGGACTAAGCTTTTCTAAACCGTATTTTGACGAGCAGACAGGTAATTACTGCATAACAATTTCAGAGATGGTTTACGGGAAGAACGGAGAGTTCCTCGGAATCTTCGGTATCGACCTTTATATGGACAGGATCATCGAGATATTCGGCAGCGGCTATACAGATTATGAATATGTATTTCTTGTTGATCCGAACGGAGATATAATCAATCATCCGAATGCAAAGTATCAGATGTCGATGGCAGACACCACCAATATAAATGATACTCCTTACAAGAAGGTTTATAAGCTTGAGGACGGGGAGAGTCTGAATATAAAGGATTATAACGGAAGCCTCAGTATGTGCAATCATGTGTATGATAAATCAACGGGCTTTTCGATATTCTATGTTACAAAATGGTGGACGATGAATCTTCTCAACCTGGTCGTTATAGGAATATTTGTCGTTTTGGTCGGTGCGTGTACGATAATCATCATCCTTCTTATGAACAAGGTTATCAGGTCTCAGGCAGAGATGAATACCAAGCTTTCCAAGGCGGTCGAAGAGGCTACAGTTGCAGGTAAGGCCAAGTCTGACTTCCTTGCTCAGATGAGCCACGAGATCAGAACGCCTATTAATGCGATCATCGGTATGGATGAGATGATACTCAGAGAGGCAAGCGACAGCGAGATAACGGAATATGCACATAATATCAAGAATGCCAGCAGTACGCTGCTCACACTCATAAACGGCATACTTGATTTCTCAAAGATCGAAAGTGGCAAGATGGAGATCATTTCGGGTAAATACGAGACCAACGCAATGATCGACAATCTGGTAAATATGATTTCAGACAAGGCTGAGAAGAAGGGGTTGACCTTTAATGTAGATATAGATCCGAACCTTCCGAAACAGCTTTACGGTGACGATGTCCGCATCAGACAGGTCATCACCAATATACTTACAAATGCAGTAAAATACACCAACAGAGGCTCCGTAACCATGACAATCTCAGCGGAGGAGATATCAGGTGATGACTGTACGCTTTATGTTGAGATTAAGGATACCGGAATCGGAATCAGAGAAGAGGATATGGACAAACTCTTCGCATCCTTCCAGCGACTTGATGAGAAGCGTAACAAGAATATCGAGGGAACAGGCCTCGGAATGTCCATTGTTGAAGGTCTTCTGTCCATGATGGGCAGCAAGCTTAAGGTTGAAAGTACCTACGGCAAGGGCTCAACCTTCTCATTCATGCTTTCTCAGAAGATAATCGACAGTACGCCAATCGGAGAATACGTTAAGGGCGCAGGTTCTTCAGAGGAAAAGGCTTCGAAGAGAAGAGAATTTACGCTTAAGAATGCAGCTGTCCTTGTTGTTGATGATAACGACATGAACCTTAAGGTTGCCAAGGGACTCATGAAGAGGATGGGAATGGTTCCTGATCTTGCTTCAAGTGGTGAGAGTTGTATAGACATGATAAAAGAAAAGCGTTATGATATCATTCTTATGGATCATATGATGCCTGTAATGGATGGTATTGAAACGCTTGCGAAGATAAATAAGGAAGGGCTTCTTCGGGCTGATACCGTAGTGATCGCTCTTACAGCAAATGCAGTTGTCGGTGCACGCGAGATGTATCTCAAAAAAGGCTTTAAGGATTACCTTTCAAAGCCTATCGATCCTGAACAGCTCGAGGATATGTTTATCAAATGTCTTCCGGAGGGGAAGATCGTATATAAGGATGCGCTGACAACTGAGACAGTAGTTGCGTCAGATGATATTATAGATGATGCTACGACTGAAACTACGGAAAAGGATAATTCTGCGGTTAAAGCGGTTGAGGACAATTCCTCAGCTCAGAGAAAAAAGGATGATGATAGATCGTTCGTCGAGCTTTTGTGTGAGAAGGGCTTCAATACGGAAGCGGCTCTCGGCTATGCGATGGATGATGAGGATTTCTATAAGGAGCTTCTCGAAACCTATATAGGCGAAGAAGGCGACAAGAGAGCCGATATCAGGAAGAATTACGAGGAGAAGAACTGGCATGAATACCAGATACTTGTTCATGCATTGAAGAGTTCTTCGAGAACCATCGGTGCAGACGAACTGTCGGAGAAGGCTCTCGCTCAGGAAATGGCTACAAAGAACGGTGATACAGATGTCATCCATGCCGGCTATGATGAGATGATGGCTGACTACGAGGCTGTCATGGAAATGATCCGGGATGTTCTGGCATAAAGATCGTTTTATGATCGAGCAGAACGAGATGGTTCAGAAAACGATATTTTATGTAAGAAATGATTAATGATGCATGCTGTGAATAACGGATCACGTATATAAAATGATCCGGAGGAGTATAGTATATGGGTCTGATAATATTTTTGATAATTATATATAACGTGATGATCAAGACTAACCCAAAGCTTCACGACAAGATGAAGGGGAGAGTGCCTTTCTTCATTGCGCTCTTTATAGTGCTTCAGATTCTGGCCTTTATCGGCGGAAATCTGTCGAACATTATCGGGAATCTGCTTGCTTTTGGTTTTATTGCTTCACCTTTTATCTTTATCAGCTGGATAGTTAAGAAAATCAAGGGGATCGGAAACAAGAAGACAAGTGAGGAATATCAGGAGATCAAGAGAGAGGTTGGAGCTGATATAAAGCTTACCGAGTCGGTTCCTAAGAGAAAAAAGATCGTTGAGAAGTTCAACGAGAAATATTCACTATGTCTTACGAATGATCAGATTGATCGTATTGTCGAGGCGTCATACTCTTCCTACAGCTGGCTTCGCGAATTATATGATATGAACAAGGATTATAAGTTTGCAAGTCAGTGGATAGAGGAGAATAATGACTGGCTCAGAACATACCTCTTCGTATTTCCGGTCATGGATATTTCTTCGGATTTCGCAAGGCAGGAGCAGATCGTCGAGGATACGTATTATGCGATATTTAATGATATCGATCCGAAGAACTGCTACTCGGTTGAGGACTGTATCATTAAGATCAATAATAAATATATGACTCGCTTCGACGAGAAGACCTTCATGGAGGCTTACAGATTCCTCCAGAAGCATCACCACAACTTCAAGCTTCCGGGTGCGGACAGAAATATCCTCCGTAACGAGAGTGAAGTTGAAAAGCTGGCGGAGAAATATGACGCATTTAAGTCGAAACGCCAGAAGGAAGCAGTTGACAGAGAATACAGTAAAGAAACTCAAACAGCCGGACAATATGGAGCCGCTGGCGAGTCTTCGACTCAGGATTACGGTAATAACGATATCACTCCGGAGGAGCTCGAAGAGATGATCCGCAGCGGAAAGCTTAATGATGACGAGATCATGAAGATCATAAAGCAGATCTACGGCGACGGAGAAGATGAGGAAGAAAATAAAAGCATTTATATATAAGGAGGACAAAGCTTTGGCTAAGAAAAAAGACGATGTTGATATCGTTATCGACGAAAAAGGGAAACAGGTCAAGGACCCGAACAGGATGTACAATCTGATCGCGAAGATCATTATCGTGGTAGCCGTTTTATTTTTCGTGATAAACGGAAGCTATTACTATGTTAATGAGCAGGAAAATGCGGTCGTAACAATGTTTGGAAAGGTTGTAAGGACCGATACTGCGGGACTGTATTTCAAGATACCTTTCATTCAGAAGGTTGAGAAGGTTGATATGACCACTCATGGTACAGGCGTCGGATACACAATAGCAGGCAATGGCCAGAATATTACCGATGACAATAACGGAATCATGATCACATCGGATTTCAATCTGTTAAATATTGATTTCTACCTTGAATACAAGGTTTCTGATCCGGTTGCTTATCTCTACAATTCCGATGATCCGGAGGAAATCCTCAAGGATATAGCACTCTCAAGTATAAGAACAGTTGTTGCAAGTTATACGGTTGATGAAGCCATGACCACAGGCAAGGGTCTGATCCAGGCCGCTGTTAAGGAGGAGATGGTTAAGGAGTTGTCAGAACATAATATCGGCCTTACGGTTATAAATATTACAGTTCAGGATTCCGAGCCTCCGACAGAGGAGATCATTGCTGCTTTCAAGTCGGTTGAAACTGCAAAACAGGGCGCAGATACAGCCAAGAATAACGCTCTTAAATATCAGAACCAGGAGCTTCCTAACGCTACCGCAAAAGCGGACAAGATCAGGAAGGACGCCGAAGGAAAGAAGGAGGCTCGTATAGCCGAGGCCGAAGGACAGGCTTCGAGATTTGAACAGATCTACGAGCAGTATAAGCAGTATCCACTCATCACCAAGAAGAGAATGTTCTATGAGACCATGGAGGAGCTTCTTCCGACACTCAAGGTTATTATCACTGACGGAGATACACAGACGATGTATCCGCTCGACAGCTTCGTAAATATCGGAGGCAGTTCGGGAAGCAGCAGCTCGCAGAACCAGTCAAACGGATCAGGGGAGGACTAAAAATATGAAGAAGACAATCAAATTAACTGTCCTGATCGTATTTATCATTGCGGCGGCAGTAGTGCTTTTTAACTCACTTTATACTGTAGAGTATAACAATTACGCGCTTGTTAAGCGTTTTGGTAAGGTTACAAGGGTTGATGATGATCCGGGACTTCATTTCAAGACGCCTTTCATCGAGAATGTTCAGCTTGTGTACAGCGGAACCAGAGTTTACGATCTTCCGACAAGTGATGTTATCACCAAGGATAAGAAGTCGATGATCGCCGATGACTACGTTCTCTGGAAGGTGGTTGATCCGATTAAATATTACAAGACACTCGGCGCGGTTGATGCCAGAGCAGAGGAAAGAATCGATGCAGCAGTTTATAATGCTACCAAGAATACGATCTCATCCATGACTCAGGACGAAGTTATTGCCGCAAGAGGCGCGCAGCTGACAGATGTTATAACCAAGGAAGCAAATTCAGATATCGCAGATTATGGAATAATTATCATGACTGCAGAGATCAAGGCACTTGATCTTCCGGATGATAACAAAACTGCGGTTTATGAACGAATGATTTCTGAGAGACAGAATATTGCGGCAAGCTACACCGCAAAGGGTGAGTCTGATGCTCAGATCATCAAGAACGAGACAGACAAAGAGGTTACCATTACTCTTGCAGAGGCTGAGAAGGACGCTGAAACCATCATAGCCGAGGGTGAGGCAGAATACATGCGCATACTTTCGGAGGCATACAATGATCCTGACAAGGCTGAGTTCTACAACTACCTGAGAGGACTCGATGCACTTAAGGCATCACTGAAGAATAACGGAAATATACTTATGCTTGATAAGGATTCCGAGCTTGTAAAGATCATTTACGGAACAGACGAAGATGTAAGCGCTCAGGCCGAGTATCAGAGACAGCAGGAGCAGACAACCGAGCAGACGACGGAAGCGACTACCGAAGCGACCACTCAGGCGGACAGCGAGTAATAAAGCAATTGGATGCTTAAAACTATGGTCAGACGGTTTCGGTGTTAGTCGGTTCATAATATTATGATTCAGTAAATTACCCTGCGAATAGTCATGATCCCGGATCGTGGGTACAGAGGGTGCAAATAAGGGAGTAAGAGATGACAGGAAATATTCATTCAATAATAACAGGAAGCACGGTTGACGGGCCGGGCACCAGATATGTTGTATTTCTGAAGGGGTGTCCGTTACGCTGTCTGTATTGCCATAACCCGGATACCTGGGACGGCAGAGGCGGCAAGGAGATGACGGTTGCCGAGATAATGGCGGACATGAGAAGCTACCTTCCTTTCATGAAGAGGGGCGGGCTTACGGTTTCCGGCGGTGAACCGCTTGTACAGATTGATTTCGTGACGGAGCTTTTTGCGGCGGCGAAAAAGCTCGGAGTTCAGACGGCACTTGATACAACCGGATATTTATTTAAGAGAGACGTTCCGGAAATCTATGCTAAGTACGAAAAGCTGGCCGAGGTCACAGACCTTGTGCTTCTCGATCTTAAGGCTATTGATCCTAAGATGCATGAGGAACTGACGGGTGTGAAGCAGGACACCATAATAGATTTCTACAAATACCTTGATGAGAAGGAGATTCCTATCTGGGTAAGACACGTTATCGTTCCCGGATATACCTTTGATCCTGAGCTTCTTGCGAAGTCCGGAAGATTTCTGGCACACTTCAAGAATGTTAAGGCAGTTGATATCCTTCCTTATCATGATATGGCCAAGCCAAAATATAAGGAAATGGGAATCGATTATGTTCTTAAGGATGTTAAGCCGCTTACGGGAGAGGATGGTCACAGCGCGCGTGATATGGTTGTAAATGCCATGCGCGAGGAGCGTCTCCGTATGAAAGAGGCAGGGATACATGTGGGGTATCCTTTCGACACTCCTGTACTACCTGAATAAAGAAGAGTTACAAAACATACATGCCTGAACGGATGGATATTTATACTGTCTGTGAGGTATGTATGTTTTGACGTTTGTGAAATTGTTTTTTGCCGTTTGTGAAAAGAATTTTTGATGTTTGTGTAATAGATGTTCTGCCATTTGTGAAATGTATTTTCTGCTGTTTGGATTTGACCGGTGAGAGTATTAGGTGTATAATAACATATGTGAGAAGTATGAACGTCCAGCGGTTATTTTTTTGTTGGGGGATTGACACTTATGGCAGAGAAAACTAAGCTGTTTACAGACAGACAGACGGTTGATATTCTGACAAACCGGGTTTCTTTGGTTTGCGGGAAAATAAATATTGTAAATAAACAACAGATAGGGTCTTAAGGAAGATCTGCGTCTGTTGTTTTTTTATTATGAAATAAGCTACACAAAAAATAAAATGAGAAAGGGTGAGTAAGGTATGAAACAAAGTGTGAGAAAAGAAAGTAAAAAGAGGGTTCGAAAGAGTGCTCAAAGAAGCATTCAAAAGAGGGTTATGCTGCCGATACTGGCGGTTATGTTTGCTATTTCGCTTTTATCTGCAAACAGTATCAAAACCGGAAAAAGTGTTGACGCGGCAACGACGAGCTATCCGATCACGGTGAAGAAGACGGATATTAAGTATTTTGGTCCTCCAGATGTAGCTGATGGGGCTTTGTTGAGTAATAGTTATGGATATTGCGTGTTGATGAGATATAATTATGATGGTGTTTGGGAAAACGCAATTATGGATAAAAGCGGAAAGATGATTGTTGGTGACGAAAAAGGGAACGACTGGCCATATAAACAGTATCCGGGATGTAAAGATTTTCTGAGAGTAACTAAAGATGGAGTTGTTAGTTATGAAACAGTAAGCGGAGTAATTAATAAGTATGATCATTTCGACGAAGTAATAAAAGTTGATGGGACAGCTGCATATCCAGCCTCAAGTGATTTTGCAAAAACTCTTAAGCAGAACAAAGAGACTAAGTATATGATAGATGATGTTACAAGCTGTCCTTGGGTTATAGTTGATGATACAACCGTTCAAGTCTACGATAGTAAAGGAAAAAAGAAAAATACGGTGACTATACCTTCAGGATTAAAGCTTCAATATATTTATGATGGTGTAGGAACATTTCGTAGTGGTGGGGAATTCTATGATGTTATGTATATTGATTTAAACGGGAAGACAGTATTATCCTATAAAGACTGTCTTAATTATAGTATGGCGTGGAGAGATGGAGCGTTTGTTGTATTATATAATGAACCTCATTCTGATATATATAAGAGATATGATAAGTCAGGAAAAGTTGCTTTTACAACATCGGCATATTATGATTGCTTTTACTGTTCAGAAGATGGACTTATTAAAGCGGCTTCAAATTTTAATGGTAAATATGGCTATCTTGACGAGAAAGGTAAAGTAGCCATTCCTTTTGAGTATGAAGATGCCATTGCGGCACATGAAGGTGTTGCGCCAGTTAAGAAGAACGGGAAATACGGTGCTGTTGATTATTCGGGAAAAGTCATTATTCCTTTCGAATATGATACGATTTCAGAATATATCAACGGTGTCTGCTACGCTTTAAAAGACGGTTATATTTATGTCATCAGCCTCACTGACGGCCTCGTAAATATGACCTACAACGGGAAGAAAGCTGATTATTATGTGAAGGATGGCAAGATCGATCTAACATTCACAGGATTCGTTAAGAATAATGGTGAATATATCTATTGCGAGAAGGGCGTTGCAAAAACAAGCTCAAATGAAGTTGTTAAAGGAACTGTTAACGGAACAAGCGGATGGTGGAAACTGAAGAAGGGTAAAGTCGATCTGACATTTACCGGGTTTGCTAAGAATTCATCAGGCTGGTGGTATTGTGAAAAGGGTAAGGTTAACTTCGATAAGAAGGATGTTATCAAAGGGACGGTAAACGGAGAAAGTGGCTGGTGGTTCGTCAGTGGTGGTCAGGTAAAGTTTATTGATTCAGTAGAGAAGAATTCAGGCGGCTGGTGGGCAATAAAGAAGGGTAAAGTAGACTTTAATTATACCGGATTTGCTAAGAACTCACTCGGCTGGTGGTACTGTGAGAAGGGACAGGTAAACTTCAACAAGAAGGATGTTATTAAAGGAACAGTAAACGGAGAAAGCGGCTGGTGGTTTGTCAGCGGTGGTCAGGTGAAGTTTATTGATTCAGTAGAAAAGAATTCACTTGGCTGGTGGGCAATAAAGAAAGGTAAAGTAGACTTTAATTATACCGGATTTGCAAAGAACACACTTGGCTGGTGGTACTGTGAGAAGGGACAGGTAAACTTCAATAAGAAGGATGTTCTCAAGGGAACAGTGAACGGAGAAAGTGGCTGGTGGTTCGTCAGCGGCGGTCAGGTGAAGTTTATTGATTCGGTAGAAAAGAACTCGCTCGGCTGGTGGTGCATTCAGAAGGGTAAAGTTAACTTCAGCTTTACCGGAATCGCAAAGAACTCACTTGGTTCGTGGTATTGCAAGGATGGCAAGGTTCAGTTTAACTTTACAGGCAAGGTTACATACGGCGGTAAGAGCTATAGTGTTAAGGGCGGTAAGGTTGTGAACTAGTTGTATTTGATGCTTATCATCTGAATGGACGGATAAAAATAATATATTTATGATTCGGAGAAGCGGGCGTTGATCGTCCGCTTCTTTTATGTTTCATTTCGTTGTTAAAAAGATTGAGTTATGATAAACTCTAAAATGTAAATACACAGCGTGCGCAGGTTATGATATGTATCTGACTTGCTGCAGCTGAGCTTAATTTGGAACAATAATATGAACATGTAGATGTACAAAGGAGACAATAGATGAATATAACAGTATTTGCCGGAGCGGCTGAAGGAAAGAAGCCTGAATATATGGAGGCGGCAGCTGCGCTGGGGAAATGGATAGGCGAGAACGGACATACTCTTGTGTATGGCGATGGTAAGGTCGGAATGATGGGCGAGGTTGCGAGAGCAACTCTTGCGGCCGGTGGTAAGGTCACGGGAATCATTCCGCAGTTTATGATAGATAACGGTTGGGAAAATACAGATGTTACGGAGATGATCGTAACTGAGACCATGTCTGAGAGAAAGCAGAAGATGGCAGAGCTGGGAGATGTATTTGTCGCTTTGCCGGGAGGAGTCGGAACGCTTGAAGAGGCAGCGGATATGGTTTCGTGGATCCGCCTCGGACTCTACAACGCACCATTCTTTTTTATTAATACACTCGGCTGTTACAACAAGCTGAAGGAGCTTTATGATCAGATGGTCGAAGATGAATTCCTTGATGCCTCCGAGCTGGAGTTTATGCACTTCGTAACTGATGTGGCTGAGATGGAGACGATTATAAAGAGATAACACCACATTTTTTCTGTTTTTATCAGTTATACTTAATGGGCTGATAATTATCTCTCAGGTTCATCTACATTAAGAATCATCCTTGCTATCAAACGAGTTTTATTCATGCTCATGGAAACAGAAATAATATAGGCAAAAAGCGCAATCAAATATGCGACCACATGCGTCGGAAATATCCTTTTGATCCTACCGGTCAGATATCCCGCACTGTCGCGAAAAAGAATATCATCCCTCTATAAGTGATATTCTTCTAATATGCCTTTCATCATTTGAAAAATCAGTATCAAGGAAGGTATCAACTATCATAAGAGCAAGGCCGGGGCCTACAACACGTGCTCCCATACAGAGAACGTTCGCATCGTTATGCTCTCTTGTTGCCTGTGCTGAGAAAACATCGTGGCAGAGCGCAGCACGTATTCCCTTAACCTTGTTTGCGGTCATAGACATTCCGATACCCGTTCCGCAGATAAGGATACCAAAATCAGCCTCTCCCGAGGTTACCGCAGAGGTTACCTCTCTGGCAAAAATAGGATAATCACAGGACTTTTCATCATAACAGCCCTTATCTGTAAACTCTATTCCTCTCTCCTCGAGGTGCTTCATAATATCCTGTTTAAGGGCGAATCCGCCGTGATCTGAACCGATTGCAATCTTCATGTTGGTTTTCTCCTTGATCATTTCTATTTTATATTACTGTTTTTATTCGTTTATTGTTTCACGAACCAATCACGCTATTAGCATATATTGCATAATTATTCCGTTTCTTCAGGAACAAAAATAACCTTCTGCCCGGCGGCCTTAAGAAGTCTGTTCATTATTGCTCCACCGAACTTGTCTCTTCTGAACGATTCACTGAGAATGATGTCCGCACCCAAATCATCACATTCACGTAGAGCACTATAAAGCCTCTTTGCAACCTCCTCGCCGGAACCTGTTTCTCCCAAAAGAATCAGTTCTGCCGACTTCAGGGTGTTATAATCAGCCTGGTTATCAGCAGTAGTAAGAATAGCAACCTTTCTTCCTGCAGCTTTTTCTTCAGCTGCCATACGATTGATCTCATCAATAACCGCTTTGGTTACCTCGGCAGGTTTATTTCTGTCTTCTATTATGGTAAGACTACCCTTCGGAGCGTAATGAGTGTATTTCATCCCCGGTGCCTTAGGTTTGAGTGAAGGATCCGGATGAATTATCGCAGGATCGATCGTTACGTCGCCTATGATTTCCTCAAAATCCGCTTTGGTTATATAACCCGGCCTGAGTATAGAAGGAGTATCGCCGGTCACATCTATTATAGATGATTCGATTCCTATGTCAACGGCTCCGCCATCAAGTATCATGTCGATCTTTCCGTCAAGATCCTCGATAACATGCTGAGCAGTTGATGGAGAAGGCCTTCCTGATGTATTTGCGCTTGGGGCAGCGATATAAACGCCACTCTCTCTTATCAAACGCGCCGCATCAGGATGTGAAGGCATCCTTATTGCAACAGTATCAAGTCCGCCCGTTGTTGCGTCCGGCACGATAGGCTTCTTCTTAAATATGATTGTCATCGGACCCGGCCAGAAACGCTCCATAAGTCTCTCCGCAACTGGAGGCACCTCGGCGGCAAGCTTGTAAACATCTGCCTTGTCTGCAATATGCACGATCAGCGGATTATCCGATGGTCTTCCCTTGGCAGCGTAAATCTTCCTTGAAGCGTCCGGATCAAGAGCATCTCCGCCCAGTCCATAAACCGTCTCCGTCGGAAAAGCCACAAGGCCGCCTCTTTGCAAAATCTCCGAAGCTCTTTCAAACGCACCATTTTCAGTTGTGGTCATTATTATTGTATTCATAATACTATCTTTCGCTTTCTTGAAACAGAATTAAGCTACATAGCTATATTTCTTCAAATTTTCGGCTTCATTGTAGCAGTATTTATTGCAATTGTAAATCATAATCGACCCACTGGTTTATGACCAGAGCCTTATTATTTGTGAGAAACGTGGCAGCTTAAATGAGAGAGTACCATAAGTGTTTTTATCGACAAGGCCTTTCCTGCTGAGCCTTTCTCTATATACGGACATCTCATTGTTGGACATATCGAGCTCATCTCTAATTGCTGATATTTTTATCTGATCAGGCAGTATCTCGCCTTTATCCAGTGCAGACATTGTCAGAAGAATGGTTTTATCTTTTGCGGAAAGCTCGCTCCAGATTTTAGCATAGACATACTCTTCGAGATAATGATCGTATTCTTCGAGAATGTTGGGTAATTCTTCTGGGTTGCCATTTTCCCAAAGCAGGTATCCGAGAACCTGAAAAGCAAAAGGATATCCAAGTGTATATTGAGCCATCTTATTTGCAGATTCGGTTGAAAGATTGAAGATTCTCTTATAAGTTGCTGTGATCATATTGGTGCTCAGAGGTTCCATAACAATTCGTGGGGCTCTGTAAAGGAATGTGAGTCCGTCCTCGTTCTGCAGATCATATATTTTTTCGTACAAACCGGTCATAAGAAGAAATACAGGATAACCATCACGCATAAGTATCTGAAATACACTTGCAAATTCTATAGTGTATTTATTCTTATAGATTTCATCAACGATAATGAGAAGCCTCTTTCCACTTTTTTTGATTTCCGCCAGCATTTTTGAAAGTGCAGTTTCTGTATCAGTAACCGGTGGTTTGTTTTCTACGGAAATTCCCAAGCCGAATTTTGACAGTTCAAGATTGGCTGATTTAAATATTTTCTGAATGTCCGGATCCAAATACATTTTAGCTGCCAGACTATCAAGCATCTCTTTTACAGGACTGAGTTCGACAACGATCCAGTTGTTAAGACATGAGATGCGCTTTTTAATCTTTGTAAGCATGACCGTTTTGCCAGAGCCTCTGACACCGGTGATCATGTATACCTGGCTTACAGGGTCGTCAGATGTGAAATCATCAATTATATGATCGGTATCTGCAAGTCTGGATATGAATTCGGTAGGTTCTTTTCC